>DUGV01000035.1:0-3344 GCA_013331225.1 Methanolinea sp. | reverse complement strand
TGATCGAGCAGGGTAAAGACAGTATCAAGATGCATATGCGCCCGGTCACGGGTCATCCGGGCCACAATGATCCGGTCTGCTGCATCCTTTTCAAAGAGCACTGCTGCGAGCTGCTCGATCATCCGGGCAGATGTCCGCTCGCTCATACCCATCAGAACGGTCCGGTTCCCGATCGGCATCACATCCCCTCCCTCAAGCGAGGACTGCCCGAAGGTTTGCAGGCCAGATAACGTGGGATCTCCTGGTGAGGGATGCCAGAACAAAAATGCCGCATCCCGGAATAACGGATGGGCTCGGTAGACCACCTCCACATTGATCGATTCACGCCTTCGTACCGGCCAGTGCATCGGGTTGAGCGATACTCCCCCGGAGATCCAGGATGAGGAATCACGGGTAAAGAGGGTGTTTGGCAGGGGAGGGAGGATAAAGGCATCCGGTCCGGCCGCTGCAGCGGTGAGAGAGAACCGTGAGAGGCCCTCCATGTACACACATTCCAGTTCGCTGACCGTGAGGCCGCCGATCAGGTGCCGTGCCAGTCCGGCCGGTTCCATATCCATAAGGCAGATGCGCACAGCATCCACTGCCGAGAGCCCCACTGTCGTGGCGTTCACCACGGTGTCCAGCACCATCTTCCTAGTCTCGTCACCTGCTGCCAGCGCTTCGGTAAGTAACTCCTGCAGGTGGTATACCGTCACCCCCTCGTCCCGCATCAGGTTGACGAACGCGTCATGCTCCTCACACGCACGGTCCACCCACAGGACATCATCAAAGAGGAACTCATCATGGTTCGCTGGCGTCAGCCTGCGCAGGCTGAGGTCAGGCCGGTGTACCAGCACGCTTCGCAACCGCCCCACTTCTGAAAATACCCCGAATGTGTTCATGGCCCCTTGTATCCTCCGCGGGTCACCTGTGTTCCGGCATTCCCTGCAACCATCTCCGGTATATCCGCAAGCGCCCCGATCGCTGCCCTGCCACCCGTTCTTTCCACAAATTCACAGGCCGCCTCCACCTTCGGCCCCATGGATCCTGCCGGGAACCGGATCGTTCCCAGCAGGGCCGGAGTCGTTTCCCTGATGAGGCTGGCTTTCGGTGTTCCAAAGTCGCGGTACACTCCCCGGACATCGGTGGCCATGATGAAGAGATCGGCCCCGAGTTCCCGGGCGAGGAGGGCACTGGCAAGATCCTTGTCAATCACCGCCTCCACCCCCGTCAGGTTCCGCTCTCTGCCGGGCAGAAACACCGTGGGTATCCCTCCTCCGCCGGCACAGATCACGATGGCTCCCCGCTCAAGGAGCCAGCGGATCGGCCGGATCGCAAAGATGCGCCGGGGGCGGGGCGACGGGACGACGCGACGCCATGCCTCGCCGTCTTTTCGGAATGTCCAGCCGTTTTCCCGTGTGATCCGGTCTGCGTCACCCTTCGTGTAGAGCGGGCCGACAAACTTGGTCGGCGTGGCAAAGGCAGGGTCGTCCGGGTCGACCTCGATCATGGTGAGGAGCGTCGCAAACGGGATCTCCGGGGGGAGGAGGTTCCCGAGTTCCTGCTCGATCAGGTAGCCGATCATTCCCTCCGTCTGTGCATCGAGAACATCGAGGGGGTAGGGTTCGACCTCCGTATAACATGCTGCCTGGAGGGCAAGGAGGCCGACCTGGGGACCGTTCCCGTGCGAGAGCACGAGCTGGTGGCCCTGTGCAAGGGGCGCCAGGACCCGCGCAGCCTCCCTGACATTTGACC
This sequence comes from Methanolinea sp., assembly GCA_013331225.1. Classification (GTDB taxonomy): domain Archaea; phylum Halobacteriota; class Methanomicrobia; order Methanomicrobiales; family Methanospirillaceae; genus Methanolinea_A; species Methanolinea_A sp11423u. The sequence goes on along the minus strand of DUGV01000035.1, from coordinate 1,610 downwards.
GCTGGACCCCTGCGGTCATCGGTTCTCCGCGCTTCAGGAGGGCATTTCCACCCAGTGCAACAACGATCCTCATAGGAACCGGCCCTCCGGATCTCTTCTCTCTGCGGAAAATTTGTCCCTGCAATGAGTGATCAGGGACAGGGCATGGATGTCCTGGAGATCTGAAAATTCCTGACGGCGGGCATCTCCAGCGCCTGCACCACCCCGGGTTGTGTCTCTCTCAGGACAGTCTGTTTGCTCTCGTCCCATCCAGTTCAGCACCTTAGAGGTGCATTTTAATCATGGCAATAAAAAATGAGCTGAAAAAACAGGTGCTCCCTCTTTGCCCGGAAACGCTCCTGGTATCTCCAGCAGGGACCCGCGATCCCGGAGGCCCCTCGCTATCCAGGAATGATACGTGAGATCCTTGCCATGTCACAGGACATCGGGAGTTCCGCGGGGCCCCTCCCTCTTTTTTCTCCGGTACAGCCAGCCTCCGATGATCATCATGAAGACAATCCCGAACGCAGCGATCACGAGGATCATGAAGAGGATCTGGGGGTTGGTGAAATTGGCAGAGATAACCACGAGCGCAGCTGAGACATTGCGAAACCCTGTCCCGAAAGCGAGCACCTCCCGGTTCCGGGGATCCGGCCCCCCTAAAAGATACCCGATGCCAAACGACCCGAGGATGAAGAGGGCGGCAACAAGCGTACCTTCGAGGCCGAGGAGTGCGCCTGCACGCATAGAGAAGTCGCTCGTGAAGAGGTAGAGGGTGTAGATGAGGAGGATTGCGATGATAGAGAGGTCGGATACCCTGTCAACCACGGGGTAGATCCTCTTTGCCACCCGGGGAGCCCAGGCCCGGATGGCCATCGTGATGATGAGCGGGGCGAGCATGAATACCACAAGGTAGAGCGCCGTGCTGCTCTGGTCTACCGTCACACCTCCAATGAGGAAGGGGAGCATGATCGGCATGAAAACGATGGTGGCAAGGATCAGCACCATGGTCAGCCCCACAGCGTAGGCTACGTTGCCTCCCACGATGTCCATAGCCTTCGGCAGGGACGGTGCACCGGCTGCTGCAGCGATGAGCATGAGCCCGGCGGCGAGCGCAGGTTCCAGGGGGATGATGGTGATAATGAGCAGGGCAAAGGCCGGGACAAGCACAAAATTTGCGATGAGAGAAATAACCAGGAGCTGCTTCTTCTTCCACGGTGCAAGGACTTCGCGGACGGTGAGGTTGAGCCCCATCGCTGCGATACTGCTGACCACAAAGATCCAGATTGCATAGTTTCCGATATCGAAAAAAAGGTTCTCCATGGTCTCCGCTGCACCCCCTGCCCGGCTTCCGGCCGGGAAAACTGGATAGGAGTCTGTGTTCCGGATCCCTATAATACTGTGCTGTACAGGTCATCCGGGCAGCGTGAGGAGGCAGAAGAGGAAAATGATGGTGGGAGATAATCAGGCTACGCCCTGGTGCAACCGCACCATGAAAGAACCAGCAGGGGAAAAAAGACCCGGACAGTGTCCAGACAAACCAAGGACAGGCGGGAGTTCCCGTGTCGTGAGGGTGGGTTTGATCGGGAGCAGCAGCAGCCCACACATCCTTGAAAGCAGGGTCGGGATAC
>DUGV01000128.1 GCA_013331225.1 Methanolinea sp. | reverse complement strand
CCGGGGCGCCCTTCGGGGGCGGCGGTGTGCATCGCATATGGGGGTGTGGGGGCGGACAGCTCCCACGAAATGTGTCCGGTTCACCAATCCTACCCACACCAGATAGCAAAGAGCCTGTATTTTAAACCTGAAATGCAATACGGGACCGGAGGTCGCGACGGGGTCGAGGGGCAGAAGCCCCCGCGAAAAGACGGGTTCGAATCCCGTCGAGTCCATCGGTTTTTGGATTTTTTCCTTCTTTAAAATCTAGGGTATAGTGACAATTTTGCCACCGAAATTTTAAGGAAAAGGTGAAATTATCCCATTAGATTGAGGTGGGTTTTTTTGTTGTATTGTGAATTTCAGATGATAACTCCGTTCTTCAAGGCCAATGTGAATAGTTTTTGAACCGCCGCCGGGGCGCCTTTCGGGGACGGCGGTGTGCATCGCATATGGGGGTGTGGGGGCTGTCCGCCCCCATAAAATGTGTCCGGTTCACCAATCCTTCCCACACCAGATAGCGAAGAGACTGTATTTTAACCCCGAAATGGAATACGGGACCGGAGGTCGCAACGGAAGTCGGGGAGCGGGAGATGCCCTTCAAAAAATTCAGCGCTGCCGAATTCAGTTTTTAGTCGATCCAGTCCAGGAGCTGCCTGCCGGGTTCGGCGTCCTTCGGCCGTCTTGTCCTCACGGAAGGCTCTTTCACCGGAATGGAGCGTGCTTCGGGTTCAGAGAACTCACCGAGATCCTTGTAGCCCGGAAGGATCTCTGGTTCCGTTCGGAAGGGTATCTCGTCGGCAAGGATGATTGGCTTTGAGGGTGCCGGTGCAGGAGGAGGAGAGAGAAAACCAGGGACCTGCTCCTGTGCACGGGCAGGAGCGTGCCGCCTGACGAGAAAATCGATGTAATCTTCGACCTCTTTCTGCAGTTCCGGAGGGAGCCTTGAGATCTTCTCTTCAATCCCGGTCATTGGTACCCGACGCCCCGTTCTGCCTATCTCTCTGCATTGCAAGGTATTATCTTCTTTGATTTCTCGACGAGGGGAGGCGGCGGCCTCAATCGCACCCGCCCCAAGAGAGGAGCAACACCCGGCAGCTGTGCTCGACAATCGAGGTGAGCACGTACCCCTCTTCGAGGGAGCCGGCGCCGCAGACTGTGCCGTGCCCCCTGACGATGACTACCTTGTGATCCTTCAGAGCGGAGGCCACGTTCTCTGCCATCTCCATGCTTCCTGGCAGCCCGGTGACCACCGGGACCGAGGGGCAGAACATCACGCCCTCGCTGTCGACAGGAACGATGCGGTCCCGGTGCAGGGAGGTGGCGACTGCGTGAGGCGGATGAGCATGCACCACTGCGTGGTGGGGGGTGATACGGTAGACCTCCCTGTGCAACTTGCATTCACTTGATGCCTCCTGTGGGATAGCGCCCGCCATGGCGACATACACCAACTCCCCGGGACTGTCCAGGAACGCGCCGTTCCGGGTGATCAGGAGCCCATCCCCTTTCCGGACGCTCATGTTCCCGAAGTTCGCACTCACGAGCCCCTCCTCACGGAGTCTTTTTCCAATCCTCTGGAACTCTGCTGCGTGGTTCATTTGGGGATTCCCGTGAAAAATTGTGGTTGTTTGAGTGGGATTATTTGAACTGGATCCCGACATCGCGCATCTTGTTGAAGCGTGCGATGTTGAGGAGCAGGGGTGTAAGGCATTCGACCATGCAGGAGGCGGCAAGGGGGCCGGCATTGTATGCCCTGACGCGTGGAACGCTGTTGATCAGATCCATCACGACCGCCTTTGCCTCCGCGTCATCACCGCAGACAGGGATCGCAAGTTCAAGTTCCTCGTCAAGCGCCCGCCACTTGTTCGCAGCGACCGTGTTGAAGGCGGTACAGAGGCGTGCGTCCGGTGGGAGGAGCCGCCTTATCATCAACGCCGCGGAGCCTTCCGGGGGTGGGACACACACGAAATAATCCCGCTTCTCCATGGGGTTGACCGGGGAGACCACGATCTTTCCCGAGAATCCTTTCAGGGATGAAAGGGTTGGCTCAACGTGCCTGAACGGTATCGCGAGGATGACCACGTCAGACCTGTCCACCGCTTCCTGGTTCGTGTGTCCCCTGACACTGCAGGGAAGACCTTTTTTCGTGAGCGTTTCCAGGCAGCACTCGCTGCTCTGCACCGCCTTCTCCTCCTCCCTGGACCCGATGACCACGTCGTGGCGGGACGAGAGGCGCATGGCGATCCCCTCGCCGATGTCGCCGGTTCCCCCTACGATGCCGACCTTCATCTAATCCACCAGGCGAGANNAGAGTGTCTCGGCACTCGTGACCCCTTCAAGGCTGTGCATCACCTTCCCGTCCTTCTCGATGATGAGGGTCGGGACCACCCGGATGCCGTACTTGTTGGCCATCTCCATGTGCTGGTCCACATCGATCTTCTTTATCTCCACCCTGTCGCCCATCTTCTTCTTCAACTCCTCGAGGATGGGTCCCTGCCGTCTGCACGGCCCGCACCAATCTGCATAAAAGTCGAGTAACACCGGTCTGCTCATGTGAATTCCCAAGAATCTAAGTGGAGAAAAAAGGGTGATAAAGGTTGTTATCGGTTATTTGGAGAGGATCTCCTTGATAATCTCTCCATATGCGGGTCGGGTCACCGTGACGCCGATTACCACACCGACGATGGTGATGAGGGCAAAGCCTCGCAGAGACGAGAGGTCCATCAACGCCAGTGGTATCATGGCGATGATGACGGTGAACGCGGAGACCAGGATGATCCCAAGAGCCCTCGCGAGCCGCTTCTTGTAGAGCGTGGGGGAGGGGACTTTCCCCTCGTGCAGGATCTCGTCGGTGATGATGACCAGCTGGTCGATCCCGGTACCCATCACTGCGATCAATGCAGCGATTGCGGCAAGGTCCAGTTGCTGGATGAGCGTTGCGACCCCGAGCAGGATCACGATCTCGGTGAGGTTGGTCCCGATCATGGGCAGCACGATGCTTGCTTCACGGTACCGGTAATAGATGACCACCCCGACCGCAATCGCCGCAGCGATGAAAGCGATCACGCACATCATCCTGAAATAGTCCGAGAGCCCTGCAGGGACATACCCAGAGCCGGCGACTGTCACGTCCACCGGGAGTGCCCCTGCCCTCAGGTGGATCTCGAGGTTCTTTGCCGCTTCGAGCCCTGCGGGACCGGTTCCCGTGGATGCGTACAGCTGCCGGATGGGCTCAATGGCGAGTTTCGCTGCAAGGTCACCTGAGAGCGGCGCACTGTATACAACCTTTTCGTCGAGGACCATGTCAAGGTAGTGCGCATCAGGGTCGCTTACTGCACCCGTGGCAATCGCTCCCTGCTGGAATTTCTTTGCTCCGTCCTCGGAGAGAGTGAAAGAGACACCCCAGACAGCACTTCCCGGCGGTTCGTGGCTTGGAACCCCCACACTCGTGATAGTGTCCCCGTACAGGACGTGCTCTGTCTGGTTTCCAGTGGTGTGTATTCGGATCTCGAACTTGCCCTGCTTTCCGACAATCTCCTTGGCCTGTGAGAGGCTGACTCCTGCAAGCTCCACGCGGATGTAGTGGGTCACACCAGAGAGGCCGGTAAGGGGGTTGACCCGTGCGTCCTTGGTTCCAAGCGCGTTCAGCTTGTTCTCAAGGATCCGCTTGACGTCATCTGCGGTCTCCCTTGTGACGCCCTGTTCATACGAGGTCAGCTTGCCTCCCGCGGACGCGAATATGGTTTCGAGGGTCTCTTCAGGGTAATAACTGCGGATCTCCAGTTTCCCCTCGTCTACGAGGTAGATCTCCGCGTCGAGCTGTTTCTCGAGGTCGGTCACGAAGTCCTCGACGGATCTGTCGGTCTGGAACCCTACCACTTCAGCCTTGAACTCCATCTGCAGCCATGTCCCTTCCTGCAGGTCCAGGCCGTACTGGAGATTGGTGGTGAATTTTCCATCCTCGAACCTAGGAGCGATGGCGATGGCGGATGCCACAAGCAGGATGACCATGAGGGCGACCTGCCAGTGCTTCAGGCAGGCCATGAGCTTGCTGTCGCTCATTTTCCACCCCGCGTTGTGACGAACCACTTGATGATCCCTGCATTCGTCAGCCAGGTGTTCATCATGTCAAGCACGAGCCCAATGAGGAGGACCGTTGCGATCTCCCAGATAACGGTGATCTGGCCTGCAAACGCGACCACCCACATGGCGGCCACCGCGGCGATGGTGGTGGTGGTCATGATAATTCCAGTCTGGAACGCGCCGGAGAGCTTCTCCTCAAGTTTTCCCTGCCGTTTCAGGACCCGCATCGTGAGGAGGATGTCCGAGTCCACCGAGTACCCAATCAGCATCAGGAGGGCGGCAACGGTGGGGAGCGAGAGGTCGATTCCCACCAGGCTCATCCCCGCAGCGGTCATTGTGATATCAGTGAATGCGCAGAATATCACCGCTATCGCCGGCACGAACACACGGAAGGCCAAAAACACCACGAGCGCCATTCCGATGAACGAGATGATCAACGCAACAAGGGCCTGCTGCTGGAGGGTCTTTCCGAAAGACGCACCGATCTGGTCGATCTTGGCATCGGGGTATTCCGCCCCGATGAGTGCGGCAAGAGACTGCACGGATGTATCGTCCATGGGCCCGAACTTAAGGTATTTTCCGTTGTTTACCCCTTCTCCCACAGAGAGGAGCGGGTACCCCTGGAACTTCTGTTCCAGTTGCGACGGCGTGTCGGTCGTAAACAGCGTGACCGCGGTACCCCCCGAGAAGTCAATCCCCGGGCGCACTGGCATCCCGATTGTGGCCATATTGTATCCGAGGATGGCCAGCGAGAGGATGAGGATGACCATGGGGATCATCACCATCTGCCGGGGAGAGTATTTGTTCACATCATACCCGATGAGTCCCATAGCCCAGTACTTTGGCAAGACAAGAGTAAAATCCTTCGGGACGCCAATGAATTCACGCAATTTTTCCTTGTACCGGCATCTGTCGGCAACCGCCATTCGCGGCTCTCCATGCATCCGAATTTTTACGCGCCGACGCCCCATTTAAAAGGTGAAAAAAAGAAAATCCTTATATAAATCTTATGGTGAGTACCAATTCATGAGATCTCCGCATGAGATCAAAGCGGTCATTGAGGGCCGCCTGCGGATGTACCTTTCAAGGGACCATACCGGGATACGGCGTGCCATGCTCCAACTCTTTCTCAAAATAAAATCCCTCACCATTGCGAAGATCTGCGAGTACCTCAACAGGAGGTTCAACATCAGTTACCACTCGGTTGCCGCGATGGTGGGAATTATCGCATCCCGCATAGGGATACTCCACGTCATGAAGAACCGTGAAGGGACTCACAGCGTCTACCAGCTCAAGGAGCAATATACCGATCTTGTCGCAAAGATCGTGGGAACTACCTGAAGAGTTCCCAGCATAATCATTTTACCGTTTCCGGTCAATGTGGTGAGAATCATGTACGTGAGACCGAATACACTCACCCCTATAGAAGATATCGTGGTGAACGAAGACGTGGCAGATTACATCAGGAGGAGGGGATGCGACTTTCGGATCTGCACCTCCTGCGGGGGCCCGCTCCTCCTTCCTGTCAGCATGAAACCCCCGAAAGCCACAGACCTCCAGGTCTGCACGGGAGACCACACCATTTTTATTTCCATCCACCAGGCACGCTACCTCCAGTCCATTCACAGGGGAATGCTGCCGATGTTCCTTGACCAGATCGAGGACCAGTCGCCGGGCCATGAGTTTTGAGGAACTTGAGCATACCGCGGATGCGCGAGTCCGGGTGAGGGCAGGGACCCTCGAAGGACTCTTCTCCGAAGCCGGGCGGGCGCTGATGCAGGTGATGTACGGCCGCCCTGGGAGGGATGGCCTGTCGCGCTCCGTCTTTGTGCAGGGAGATGACCTAGAGTCGCTCATGCACGCGTTCCTCTCCGAGATTCTCTTTATCACCGAGGTGGACGGGCTCGTGATCTCGGGAGCGGAAGTCCGCGTTGGAGAGGGGATAGTCGAGGGGGTGGTCAGGGGCGAGCCCTTCTCAAGGGATATCCACAATGCCGGCCGCGGGGTCAAGGGGATCTCCTACTCGGGTCTCTCCATTGTCCGTGATAAGGAGTCTTATATACTGGATGTCATCTTTGATGTGTGAATGACCATGCTGCCAGGAATACAGAGAGTGAGGGAATTCGAATGGCAGGTCCCGGTGGGATACGTCCCGGGGATGCGCGTGCCGGGGGTGTTCTTCCTTTCGGAAACGCTGGCAGGGACCCTCGAGGAGGGGGCAGTCCAGCAGCTTGCGAATGTCGCCACCATGCCCGGCATCGTGGCACGCTCCCTTGCGATGCCCGATATCCACTGGGGATACGGGTTTCCCAGCGGGGGAGTTGCGGCATTCTCTCTTGACGAGGGGGTGATCTCGCCGGGCGGAGTGGGATTCGACATCAACTGCGGGGTCCGTCTGCTCGCCACCCCTCTCCGGGAAGAGGACCTCGTGAAAAAGCGGGAACTGGTGGAACGACTCTTCAAAGCGGTTCCGACAGGCGTCGGGGGAAAGAGCACACTCCGGCTGTCCGGCCATGAACTTGACCGCATGCTCCTGGAAGGGTCGTCCTGGGCGGTCGGTGCGGGTTTCGGTATTGATGAGGACGTCCGGATGTGCGAGCAGCAGGGCTGCATGAAGGAGGCTGAAACGGCAGCGGTGTCCCAGAAAGCCCGCCAGAGGGGAATGCCGCAGAGCGGAACGCTCGGCTCGGGGAACCATTTCCTGGAGATACAGGTCGTAAAAGAGGTCTACCAGCCGGAAGTCGCCAGGGCTTTCGGCATCTCAGCAGGGCAGGTCTGCATCATGATCCATTGCGGCTCACGTGGCCTGGGCCACCAGGTCTGCACTGATCATCTCCGGACCCTGGAGGCGGCCACCAGGAAATACGGGATCACGCTTCCGGATCGGCAGCTGGCCTGTGCACCCATCGACTCACCCGAGGGGAAGGCATACTTCGGGGCGATGGCAGCCTCTGCGAACTACGCATGGGCCAACCGCCAGGTGATCATGCACTACACACGGAAGGTAATGGAGGAGCTGTACGGGGTTCCCTACAAGGAGATGCGCCTTGTCTACGACGTTGCCCACAACGTGGCAAAGATCGAGGAGCACGTGGTGGGGGGGACCACGATGAAGGTCTGCGTGCACAGGAAGGGAGCGACCAGGGCGTTTGGGCCGGGCGCACCGGACCTCCCCCCTGCATATGCAGGGGTCGGGCAGCCGGTACTCATTCCGGGAAGCATGGGGACATCATCGTTTCTCCTCCACGGCACTCAGGGTGCCATGGAAAAGACATTCGGGAGCACCTGCCACGGGGCCGGCAGGGTGATGAGCCGGACGCAGGCAAAGAAGCGCCTCACCGGGAAGGAGATAAGGGACGCCCTCGGGCAGGAGGGCATTATTGTCAGGGCGCCGAGCGATGCGGCGATTGCAGACGAGGCACCTGAAGTCTATAAACCAAGCATGGAAGTGGTCCGGGTGGTTCATGAAGTCGGCATCTCGCGCCTCGTGGCCAGGCTCGAACCACTGGGGGTGATCAAGGGATGAACAGGCATTGTGCGCTGCTCTGGGACGAAAAGACTGTTTTTTCCCGGTTCATCGAGGAATGCGGCCTCACCTGCGAACACGTGACCCCCCATCTCCTCGCGGCACCCTTTTACAGGGGGTGCTATTCCACCCTGATCATCCCCGCGGGCTTTGCAAACCCCTCCTATTCCCGGCTCCTGCCAGCGTTGCGTGCCTCTTCGGGCCGCATCAGGAGGTATATGGAAGCAGGAGGGAAGATCATTGTCTTTGGTGCGGGGATCGACCGGGCGGATGCCTACGACTGGCTGCCGTTCGACGTCACCTACTGCCACCAGCACCGGGACGGCGGCCTCGAATGCGTCTCAACGCACCGCTGCGCATCGCTCTTTGCAGGATACGACCCGGAATCCATAGAGAGTGACGGGTATTTTTCAGACCATCACGGTGAGGTAATCGCGAAGATGGGAGGGAGTGCAGTCCTGATCAGGAGCGACGTGGGCAATGGCGAGGTAATTGTTACCACCATCCATGAATATCCTTCACGGGCATTTCTCCAGGAATTCTGCAAGGGTTCATTGGAAACATTCTTGTGACTGGAAATCAGGGATTTAGTGTAGTGATCCACGTATGAACCGCTTTATCCTCTCAGCAGAATCCGGGCCGGAGGATCTCGAACCACTGGGACTGGCACTCCATGAACTCCTGAACAGGCTTCCCATTACAGCGCGTTCCCTCGAGCGGCCAGGCATCAGGATCGAGGATGGGCGGGTGATCGATGCGAATTATTCAGGGCCTGTCCTCGAACAGGTCCTCCAGGAGAACCGCATATTAAAGGTAACCCCTTCCAGGGGAGCCTACAAGGGTGTCCCGGTCGTGGTCGGTCCCATCCGGGATTCGGCGGGAGCTGCCATCACAGCCATAGGGATCGTGGACATCACGGGTATATTCGATCTCGCTACCCTCATGGATCACCAGTCTGAAATTCTCAAGCAGGTCTGCGGGAAGGATCCTTGCCCGCTTCCTGGAGAGCAGGTCGTGGCAAAAAGGTAGCATCATGTACGAGGCAGCGTTCAGGGTCCTTGAAGTCCTGGAGACAGCGGATGGACCTGTTTCCGGCGAAACAATCAGCAATACCCTGGGGATATCACGCTCTGCGGTGTGGAAGCACATCAAGGAGCTGAACAACATGGGCTACGAGATCACCGCGTCCCACCGGGAAGGGTACCGGCTCAAGAAGAGCAGCAACCGTCTGCTCCCCTACGAGGTCCACAAGAAACTCCGGACCGCCTTCATGGGCAAGCAGATGCGCTACTTCGAGAGCACCACTTCGACCAACTGGGTAGGCAGGCAGATGGCGGAAGAGAAGGAACCATCGTCGCTGCACGGGATGGTGATCATCGCTGAGCAGCAGACCGGGGGCATCGGGAGACTGGGGAGGTCATGGGTCTCCCCACGCGGCGGGATCTGGGCCACTGTCGTGATCAGGCCAAAGATTCCCATCGAGAGGGTCTTCATGATCACCATGGCGGGAGCGATTGCGATCGCCAGGGCGCTGCGAAAGGAGTACGACCTCGGGGCCCTCATCAAGTGGCCAAACGATATCTATATCGGGGACAGCAAGGTGGCAGGCCTCCTCCTCGAGCTCTCCGCAGAGGCGGACCAGATCCATTACGCACTGCTTGGCCTCGGGGTGGACGTGAATATCTCGCCCGCGGACCTCTCCGGGCTGCCCCACGCGGTGACATCGGTCAGCCTCGAGGTAGGCCATGACGTGGACCGTCCTGTCCTCCTTGCCCGTATTTTAAGGGAGTTCGAGAGCCGCTACCTGCTCCTGGAGGCGGGCGAATACGAGTCGATCGTCAGGGAATGGAAGAGTCTTTCCTGCACGCTGGAGCACCGCGTCCGCGTTCACACTATCAAGACCAGCATCGAGGGCGAGGCGATCGATATCGACGAGTACGGCGCACTCCTGGTCCGAAAGGACAATGGAAAAGTCGAGCGCGTGATCGCCGGCGACTGCACTCAGCAGTAACTATCTTCTCGTCAACCACGAATTAATCTCAGGTTGACGATGAACCTCCGAAGGCAGCATGCACTCTCTATCGCCTATACGGGTGCGTTCACTGCATTCCTTGCGGCAGGTTCATGGATCCCCATCCCCTTTGTCCCGGTCCCCTTCACCCTCCAGACCCTCTTTCTCTTCCTCGCGGCAGGGCTCATGGGGAGATATGCGGTGGCCCCGGTCTCCCTTTACCTCCTGATGGGGGCCATGAACCTCCCGGTATTCCACAGCGGGACGTCAGGGATAGGGGTGTTCCTCGGGCCGACGGGGGGTTACCTGTTGGGGTTCATTCCCGCGGCCCTTCTCTCGGGTCTCGGGTATGAGCGGAAATTGCGGCTTGCCCGCTACGCGGGAATGGCGGCAGGTCTCTGTGCCCTCTACGCCTGTGGGGTGGCATGGCTCTCGCTTTCCACCGGGCTGTCGCTGGAGATGGCAATACTCCTCGGGGCCGTCCCCTTCCTTCCCGGCGATATCCTGAAGGCGGTGGTCGCATCCCTGGCAACCGATCGTATTGCGAGACTGAAGTCAGGGATGCATGCAGGGTTTACGGGCGAAAAACCAGGGTAGGCGCGATGATCTGCATACATGAGCTCAGGCACGGGATTCTCGATATCCCTTCACTTCTCATCCCGGAGGGCCGTTCGGCCGTGATAGGGCCGAACGGGAGTGGGAAGACCACACTTCTCCGGCTCCTCGCAGGGATGGAGGAGCCCGTGCAGGGGCGCATCACGATTGGGGGGAAGGACCCTGCGGAAGTGACGGTCGGATGGGTCCACGAGTTCCCGGGAAGAAACACCCTCTTCTCCCGTGTCAGCGAGGAGCTTGCCTCACCTCTCCGCTTCCGGCATTGCACGTGTGAAGAGATCGCCCAGAGGGTGAAGGAGGTCTCCGCGCTTGCCGGGATAACCCCTCTTCTGGACCGAGAAATGGGGGCGCTCTCCGGCGGGGAACAGGTGCTCACGGCGCTTGCGACCGCAATTTTGTCCACCCCCGACATCCTGGTCCTGGATGAATGGGATTCCCACCTTGATGCCCATACTGCATCGATGCTGCAGGAGCACCTGGGCCGTGCCGGTGTATCCCGAATCGTCCAGTGCACCCAGAACATGGATCTTGCATCGTCCGCCGATGCGGTGCTCTTCCTCTCGGATGGAAGGGTGAAGGCATTCGGCAACCCCAGGGAGGTCTTTTCAGGATACAGGGACTCCTGCTGGTATCCCCCATCGTGGAGGCTAAAAGAGTGGAACTCGTATTTGATGACGTAGCCGTAAGGCGCGGCGACGCCACTATCCGCATCACAGGGAGGTTCGGCCCTGGAATCCACCTTGTCTCCGGGAAGGTGGGCGCCGGAAAGTCCACCGTTGCTTCCATGGCGGCAGGCCTCCTTGATCCATGCGAGGGCAGGATTACAAGGGAAGGGGTGGCGAGCGTGATGCTCTCGCTCCAGTTCCCTGAATGGCAGCTGACCGAAAACACCATCCGCGACGAGATTCGGTCCTATGGGGGCGATGAAGAAGCGATTCTCACCAGGGCAGGCATCAGGGGGAGGGAAGGGGACGATCCCCTCTCGCTGAGCAGGGGCGAGCTGAAGAAGCTCAACCTGTCATGCATCTTTGGATGCGACTGGGACCTGCTGATCCTCGACGAGCCGTTCGGTGCCCTGGACTGCACGGCCAAGAAGGAGTTGTGCCGCTGGATAGGGGAGAGGAGGTCATCCATCGTGATACTCTGCACGCATGAGCAGCAGTTCCTTCCACGTGTTGATGCGCTGTGGGAGTTCCAGGGCCATGACCTGGTCTTCCTTGGCACAGTCCCGGGGGCGCTTGCTGACTGGAAGACTGCCCCGAAGACGGTGAAGGCTCTCCTTTCGCGTGGCATCGTGCCACAAAACATCTCCTGGAACGACCTGGAGGCGGCCGCGTGCAGGACCCGAGACTGAGGCTCCTCGCGGTGGTTGCGCTCTCCATCACCGCATTCTCTGGTCTTTTGGGAGCAATGCTTGCATTTATCTGGTACCTTGCCTGCAGCGGCGGGCCGGCCATGTTGAGGAGATCATGGTGGCCTCTTGTTGCGTTCGTCCCGCTCCTCCTGGTTACGGCGGCCCTCTGGCTCACCGGTATCGACTGGTTCTCGTACTTTGCACGACTCGGGGTGGTGGTCCTGATCGCAATCTTTGCGTACCAGGACCAGAAGCCGGGAGAATTTATCCAGGTCTGTGCCTGGGCGCTTGGGCCGAGACTGGGCTTCGACCTGGGGATTGCCGGGGAGATGGGATTTTCTTCCATCCGTTATCTCGAGGGCGAGGTGCGCCGAGTGCGCCAGGCATACCAGCTGAAGAAGATCAGGGTCGGCGTGCGCAGCCTCCTTCCCATCTCTACAGGCCTTGTATTTGGCATCATCCGGAGAGCAGAAGACCAGGCGGATCTCCTTCTCGCCCGGGGATACGACAGGGGAGGGACGGCCTGTCCAGGGTTCATCCCAACCGGAAGGGATTATCTTTCCTCCGGAATTGCGGTTTTTCTCTTTATCCTGTGTTTTTTACCAGTGAGAGAATTTTTTATACTAATACAATGAAGGATTTAGAGGTTTAGCTCTTTGTTCGACGCTGGAGCTTGGGCCAAGCCCGGAGGAGCCCGATGTGTGCTGCCAGTAAAAAGAAGATTGCCATCACCGACACCACACTCAGAGATGCCCATCAGTCCCTGATAGCCACGCGGTTACGGACAGAGGACATGCTCCCCCTTGCCCGGGAGATAGACCGGGTGGGATTCTTCTCGGTCGAGGCCTGGGGTGGGGCAACGTTTGACTCCAGCATCCGATTCCTTGCAGAAGATCCCTGGGAGCGTCTGCGGGCACTCAAGTCGGAGCTGAAGCGGACACCTATCCAGATGCTCTTACGCGGGCAGAACCTGGTGGGATACCGCCATTACCCGGATGATGTCGTGGACCGCTTTGTGGAAAGGGCACATGCCAACGGCGTCGATATCTTCAGGGTATTTGATGCCCTCAACGACATCCGGAACATGAAGAGGTCCATGGAGAAGGTCAAGGAGGTGGGTGCGCACCTCCAGGGGGCCATCTGCTACACGACAAGCCCTGTCCACTCGATAGAAGGGTTCGTCGAGATGGCAAAGGAACTCCATTCCATGGACTGCGATTCGATATGCATCAAGGACATGGCAGGGCTGATCATGCCGGATGCCGCCGCCGAGCTCGTGACCGGGATCAAGGACGAGGTCGACACTCTCGTCGACCTCCACTCCCACTCCACGAGCGGGATAGCCCTGATGAGCTACGAGGCCGCGATCAAGGCAGGGGTGGACATCCTTGATACGGCAATGTCCCCATTTGCGCTCGGGACATCCCAGCCCCCCACCGAAAGCGTGGTGGCAGCACTTTCAGGAAGTCCGGGGGACACGGGGATCGATCTCCGTGTACTGAAGGATGTCAGGAATGCCTGTGTGAAGGTCCGCGAGAAGTATGAGGGGCTTGTCGACCCCATATCGGAGCGGGTGGACAGCGATGTCCTCCTTTACCAGCTCCCCGGGGGGATGATCTCAAACCTTGTCTCGCAGTTCAAAGAGCAGGACGCGCTCGACAAGGTGAACGCAATGTTCGAGGAGGTCCCGAGG
>DUGV01000088.1:6550-6736 GCA_013331225.1 Methanolinea sp. | reverse complement strand
CATGATTGCTATTCTGTCTGCAATCGCAAAGACATCGTCGAAATGATGGGTGATCTGGACAATCGTCGTCCCAGTGAGCTTCCGGATACGGGAGAGCTCAGTCCGCATCCGCTCTCTCGTGCGGCGATCGAGCGCACTCATGGGCTCGTCGAGAAGAAGTACCTCCGGCTTGAGTACCAGGGCACG
>DUGV01000088.1:0-6469 GCA_013331225.1 Methanolinea sp. | reverse complement strand
AGAGCATGAAGTCCTGGTAGACCATCCCTATATTCCGCAAACGCGGTTCTATGGAGGTGATCTCCTGGTTGCCAAGGAAGATCTTCCCTGAGCCAGGGGTATGAATTCCGGCGATTGTCTCAAGCAGCACTGTTTTACCCGCACCGGTCGGTCCGAGAATAATAAAGTATTCATTGGGTCGTATCTCGAGTGACACATCACGAACAGAGAACTCGCCGAGGGTGATTGAGACCGAATCGATGCGCAGCATTACCCCTCACCTCCTAAAAGACATTGACTCCTTTGTCGAAATATTCCACCGCACACAGGGTCACAAGCGAGATCAGGATCAGGATGGTCGCGGCTGCAACTGCGAGATCCAGGTCCCCTGTTGAGATATTGAGGTAGAGGGCTATCGGCAGCGTCTCTGTCCGCATTGTCGTTGCACCGGCAACCATCAGGACTGCACCGAACTCCCCCATGGCCTTTGACCAGGTGATGACGGTCCCGGCAAGGAGGCCTGATCGGGCCATCGGCAGGGTGACACGGAAGAACGCCCCGGTGTCCGTGCAGCCGAGGGTCTTTGCAACATATTCGTACCGGGGATTGATCGTGGAGAACGCAGACCGCAGGATCCGGATCATGTAGGGGATGTTCACGAATACTTCTGCCACGATGATACCAAGCGGAGTGAAAATGACCATGAATCCGGCCTGCTCAAGAGCTTTTCCCCACGGCGTCGTTCCAAAGAAGAGCAGGAGGGCAATTCCTGCAACCAGCGGAGGGAGGGTGAGGGGGAGCGTGAGGGCGAGGTTTGCGATCCTTTTCCCGAAGAAGTCGAATCGGGCCAGAGCATACGCGACAGGAATTGCGATGACGATGCAAATGGCCGTTGATGCAAAGCTCGTGACGAGACTGAGGACGATCGCAAACTGTATCTCCGGACTCGCAAAACTGGCCACGAGATCGGGAAGCGGAGAATATGTGACAAGCCCAAGGAGGACTGCGCTGATGGCGACCAGGACCAGGTAGGTGAGTATGAGCGAGAATCTCTTCATCGGCGGTATCCCGGTTGCGTCCTGCTGTTACTGCATGGTGTCATTATCCCTTGTGGCAAGGAGACTTACGTTTCGGATCTTCTCGATATGCTGGGGGGTCACCCATCCGTTGGTAGCATCGGGTATACTGTCGAATGCGGGGATATAGGGCTTGATATCAAGAATGGGTGTGCCATCAAGGAGGTCGATACCCTTGACGATGAGTATCCCGTCAGTGATCTTTTCCAGTTGCACGTAGGAGATCCCGATTGGGTTCGGGCGGTTGATATGGCGGGTGGCAAAAATTCCATGGGGTGTCTCCCCATCTACAAGCGGAGGCTCTTTCTGAGCCCGCCGCTCCGCACGGTCAAAATGATAGATGACGATAAGATGGGAGAAGCCCTCCAGGCTCCCGAGCCCTTCACGGTATTCGGGGAAGATCTCGATGGTCCCTTTCGCCTGCGTGAACGTGCTGTGCACCGGGGGTGCTCCTGCATTGCGGAAAGGGGAATGGGCAACACCGATTTGTGCGTATTCTATCAACATGGATACATTCACCAAAGTCTTCTTCCCTCTTTATGGCTTCACATCCACATATGCCGGATCAGGATATTTCGGAAAACCGTGCGAAACGAAGATCGCCTTCCCCTCATCGGATGCCACGAAATCTGCAAATTTTCTGGCATTATCCTGGTTTTCCGAAAAGGTCGTGATGCCGACGGGGATGATCATCACTTCATTCACGGTTATGGGAATCTGTATTGCCTCCATTGTCTTGTCGTTTATCAGGTCAAGAGTGAGGATCGAAGCGTCTGCCTGGCCGGCGGTCATAAGAATGGTCAGTTCATTGATGGTCGGGGTCCTGGTCACGACATTCTCCTCAACTGCATCGGTGATATTGAGTTTCTTGAACATCTTCGCTCCTGCTTTCCCAATGGCGGTTGCATTCACGTCACCGAGGGCAATCTTGAGGCCCGGCCTGGCAAAGTCCTGGAGCATCGTGATGTTCTTTTCGTTTCCTTTCTGCACGGCAATTACGGGAACATGATAGGCAACCAGCTGATATGGGCCCACAAGACCCTGGTTCTTCGCGTTATTATACTCAACCGTGGACCCCGTGATAAATACATCACCTTTTCTTGTAAGGTTCATCTGGCTGATGTGAACACCGCTTCCTGCATAATTATACTGGACCTCAATACCGTATTTCCGGGTGAATTCCTGGCCAATATCAGTCATCGCAGATTTAAGTCCTGCCCCGGAATATACAAGGATGCCCGCCTGCGAAACTCCAGGAGTGGGGGTGGTCTCCTTGGACGTGATACATCCCGGCGTCACTGCACCAAGGAACATCAGAATGCATACAAGGGTTCCGAGGGTGACCGGCGTTACGCGAAACAGATTCTTTTTCATGCGTAAAAAGTCACCAAATCAATTATAATTAATTATTTCATTCGAAAACCAATTTTTATCAATTTACCATTGTTAACTTATAAAAGTGTATCTTGCGAAGAAAGTACTTAACTTAAAGAGAATTATAATGGGCGCGCACCATTCTGATTCATTGCATGAAAAGAGGGAGGGTCGTGAGTATTGAAGATCTTTGAGAATGAATGCGATTCCGGGCCGATGATTTCCGAATACGATGTGATCTCCGTTGATGCGGACGGTCATGGACCCCGCAGGGTGCAGGTCTGCAGGGAAGAGCGGGTGCACCTTGAGGTGAATGGAAGTCATATCGCATCCCTGACGGTGAGTCCCCGCGAACTCGCAGAATTCGCATGTGGCTACTGTGTGACTGAAGGGATCGTTCCTGGAATTTTTGCCATCAGCGAGGTGGAGGTGGAGGGGGATAGGATTCACGTTGCTGCCCCGGCCATCGAAAGGGAAATTCTTGCCCGGCCAAAGGAGATCCGGACCTCCGGCGGTGTGGGGGTCATCCAGGACGAGCACACTATGAGGGTGCCCCTTCCAATCGCTGCGCGGGTGTCCAGGAGTGTTATTTATTGCGCAATGGAATGCCTCAACGATCACGCGGTGCTCTGGCGGGAGACGGGAGGTACCCACTGCACCGTCCTCTATGATACCACCGGCACGGCGGTATCCCATGCAGAGGACGTGGGAAGGCACAATTCCGTTGACAAGGCGATAGGAAAAGCGCTGCTGTCGGGGATTGATCCTGGAAAGACGTTTCTCTGCTGTTCGGGAAGGATGCCCGAAGGGATGGTGAGCAAAGTCTACCATGCGAAAATCCCAATCGTCGTCACCAATAATGCCCCTTCGGCAGCAGGCATCGACCTGGCGAGGAGAGTGAAGTTGACCCTTGCCGGGTTCGTCCGCCCCCCCAGGATGAATATCTACAGTGTCCCGGAGCGGATTCTCCTGGGCTGATGGATCTTGAATCAGGTCGTGAATACTCTGGTGGAGAAGAGATCTTCATTTCTGCAGGAGAGGATGTACGGGATATCCTCCGGCAGTCGTGATATGGAAAAAACGACTCTGTATCTCTTTATAGAAAATTCACAGCATTCCAGGCCCCGGTTTTCCTCCCGGGCGACGGGGTGCAACCGACCGTTTCCCCTCCTTGCCGCGGTGATCCCGATAAGCGAGTCCGTGATGCACGGGTGACCCCCGCAAAAGAGATGCACTTCGGGACGGGTGAGATCCCCGCCAAGGGCGCGGGTTGCACACTCTGCAACCCGCACCGCAATTGCGGCCCCTGGGCACCATTCGCCGTGGTAATTCACCGCTTCGCGGATGAGCATCTGGCGGTATTCAGATGGGCCCATCTTCTCTATCTTCACCGACCGGTCGTGGTGGGTGGCCGAAAATACGCAGTCCCATCCCGGCTGGTAGGGCTTGATGTCGATCACGGGAGTGCCCTCGATGCAGTCCAGGGAGTCGACTTCGAGTATTCCGCCCTCCTTTCTGCACAGGAGTCTTACCACGCTCACAGAGAGAGGGTTCGGCCGGGAAGGGGATCGGAGGGAGAATACGCCTTTGAGAGGGAGATCTTCTGATATTTTCCGTGCTCTCGCCGTGAGCAGGTCACGCTCTCCGCGATGCATCCAGGCAAGAAGTATCAGGTGCGAACTGGTCTCCACGCCCTCGAGAGCAGGGACAAACTCCGGAAAAATTTCAATCTGTCCTCTCACACCCTGGACAGGCATTATTCGGCTTTCATGCACGGGAGAATGGACCACACCTACGGGTGTGAGCACCAGCGAATTGTCCATATCCCGTTTCCCTTTCCCATGCACCCTATGCGTTCCCCTGTGTGAAGTGGATTGCCGTGGTGAAGTCAGGTTACTTTCTCATAATAAGCCAGGCTGCCACAACCCGCACAGGTGGTGCCCTCCATAAGGTCTTGTGGGACCTGTTCGCCGCAGGAAGGGCATGTGACGGAATTCCACTTTTTCTTGTGGGTGACCTTCATTCTTACCCTCTCGTGGGAGAACATCCCGCAGGCGGCGGCCAGGATCTCTTCGGCAAGCTGCCGCTTCATGGTTGCAGGTTTGAACGCAGCGCTGTTGTCATACCAGGAAGCCAAAGCAGGGTACTGGTCAAGCTTCTTCCTGTCCACGTAGATGCGGATACCCTCAGCATACTCTTTTACCGAAGAGGGAGTGAAAGTCATGGCAAATTTCCCGATAGGAAGGACCCGGAGCTGGTGGTTCCCAGTCGTGGCATGCATGATGACCTGCGGTGGGTCCGGGAGGCACTTGTGCGTTTCGCAGGTAACAAATATCTTTTCTTCAGGTCTTCTGCCGAGAATCTTGAGAGCGCAATCGACCATGAAGACCCCGATCAGCATGCCGGGGGCGGCATATGTGTGGAAGTCTATGCATTTCCTGAATGATTCACGAAGAGACTCGGGGATCCCCATCGATTCCATCTTCGCGAGCAGTTCGCCTGGAGTATATTCCGGTATGGTAGGCATAGGGTACCATGTGGGCGGAAAACACTTTAAATGTGCAACATCTGGTTCATGTTAATAATGTAAACTTTACATTATTTCCGCGCAATAATCCGGACTCTTTTCGCGCATATAAGTCAAAACCCATTAAAATTTTTTATAATGCAGATATTGTAAAAAAAATAAATTCAATAAATCAAACAAATTTTTTAAATCCAATTGATATAATTGTTTTTTTATGAATGTAGTGCGCATAAACTTAAAATAGTTAATTTTTTCTCCAGTTAATCTATACCACAGATTGTCAGGGGATTTGATGCCCTTGTCCTGCGTTACGACCTGCTTTATCATGGATTGGCATGCCAAGGCTGGAAGGGGTATGGACGGGACGATTCAGATTTGGTCTCCACGTAGCAACCTGACTTTAAGAACTATTTCCAAAAGAACAGTACATAACAGGCGATTCGAATGAAACTCCTGTCTTTCTTACGAGGAGAAGGATCTGGAACAGAAAAGGAGAATAAGACAATGGCAAAAGCATCTGAACCAGTCATCAATTATGTTCCCACCACGTGCCCCTACTGCGGTGTAGGGTGCAGTCTGTACCTGGTGGTGAACGATGGAAAGGTGGTCGGGGTAGAGCCCAACAAGCGAAGCCCGATCAACGAGGGGAAGCTCTGCCCGAAGGGAATGACCTGCTGGGAGCATGTCCACAACCCTGACCGGCTGGCCAAGCCGAAGATCAAGAAGAACGGCAAGTTCGTGGACGCGACCTGGGACGAGGCTATCGACCTGGTCGCAAAGAAGTTCAAGGAGATCTCTGACAAGCACGGCCCGAAAGCCCTCGGCTTCCAGAGCTCCTGCCGTACCGTGAACGAGGACTGTTACGCACTGCAGAAGTTCGCCCGTGTCGGTTTCAAGACCAACAACGTGGACAACTGCGCACGTATCTGCCACGGACCCTCTGTCGCAGGGCTCTCGCTCTCGTTCGGGTCCGGTGCGGCGACCAACCCGTTCGAGGATGTCCTCAACGCCGACCTGATCGTAATGTGGGGTTCCAACGCATTCGAGGCCCACCCGCTTGCCGGTCGCCGCGTCATACAGGCCAAGAAGAAGGGAATCCCGGTCATCGTACTGGACCCCCGGTACAGCGCGACCGCACGCCTCGGTGACGAGTGGATCCGGTTCAACCCATCGACCCACATCGCGCTCGCGAACTCCATCATGTACTGGATTATCAAGGAAGGCCTCGAGAACAAGGCATTCATCGCGGAGCGCACCAAGGGATTCGACGACCTCAAGAAGACCGTCGAGAAGTATGCCGATGCCGAGGAGATCCACGGCGTCCCGCTCGAGAAGGTCAAGGACTTCGCCCGCAAGTATGCCAGGGCAAAGAACGCGGTCATCATCTACTGTCTTGGCATCACCGAGCTGACCACCGGTACCGACAACGTCCGTTCGATGGGCAACCTTGCGCTCGTGACCGGGAACGTCGGCCGCCCCGGAGTCGGAGTCAACCCGCTCCGCGGCCAGAACA
>DUGV01000174.1 GCA_013331225.1 Methanolinea sp. | reverse complement strand
GAACAGAGGTAGACCATCGATTCGGTGCTGCCCTGCCGGCCCCGGAAGTTGCGGTTCGAAGTCGAGAGAGAGACCTCCCCGGGTGCAAGCAGGCCGAATGCACCGCCCATGCATGGGCCGCAGCAGGGGGCCTCTACGAGCGCCCCCGCGGACACGAACTGCTCGATCAACCCGGCCCGCAGGGCCTTCAGGTACTCCTGCCGGGACGCGGGGATCACAAGTACACGGACCGAGTCGTGGAAGGTTCGGTTCCCGAGCACTTCTGCGGCCTCGCGCAGATCCTCGAACCTGCCGTTTGTGCACGAGCCGATGAAGACCTGGTCAATCGGGGTCCCGGCGACCTTCTCAACGTCAACCACCTGGTCTACATTGTGGGGCACCGCAACTTTCGGTGAGAGTCTGTCTGCATCAAACCTGTAAACGGAGGTAAACCGGGCGTCGCGGTCGCTTGCGAGAGAGAATGGGTTCACTGGCCGCCTGGCCCTCAGGTATTCCCAGGTAACGCCGTCGGGAGGGACGATGCCTGCTTTCGCACCCATCTCTACAGCCATGTTGCAGCACGTCATCCTCCCTGCCATATCCATGGCCTCCATCGTACTTCCCGTAAACTCGAGCGCCTGGTAGTTGGCCCCGTCCGCCTTTATCTCCCCGGCAATCGCCAGGATCAGGTCTTTTGGCCCGACCCTGGGGCCGAAAGCACCTTCTATCTCGAGCCTGATGGTCGTCGGGACCCGGAAATACAGGGCCCCGAACTTAAGGACGAAACCCATGTCGGTGGAGCCGATACCGGTCGAGAACGCCCCTGCCGCCCCATACATGCAGGTATGGGAATCGGCCCCGACGACGATATCTCCCGGTGCGGCTCTTCCCCTCTCCATCACCACCTGGTGGCAGATCCCTTCCTTGATGTCAAGGTTGTGGATGTTCTGTTCGGCTGCAAATCGCCGCATGTATACATGGTTCTCGGCTGCGGGAAGAGAATCTGCCGGGATCTGGTGATCAAAGAGACACACGATCTTTTCCGGGTCAAATACTCTTGTTCCACCCATCTCGCGAAATTTCTGGACAGCCAGGGGTCCGGTGATGTCATGGATCATCGCGGCGTCCACGGGAGCCATGATCACGTCTCCAGCCCTGATCGGATGTCCGCATCTCCTGGAGAATATCTTCTCGACAAGCGTTGCTGCCATGTATAAGTCATTAATGTATGCACTTTCCCTGTTCTTTTATTTTGGGGGGAGCAAATTGCAAAATAAAGGGCAGCCTTACCAATGATTTGAATAAGGAAAAATGAAAGGCTGCGATTTTTTTCGCAATCTAGGAAATGTATTTGAATTTTCAACTGGATAGTGGAGGTGATATCAATGTCGCGATCACGATATCCACTGATTGCGGTTCTCCTGCTGCTGGGGATTGCACTCCTTGCATCAGGCGTATCCGCCGCAGAGAACGGTGACAGGATGATCATCACATCTGCGACCGCCGAGACGATGGTGACTCCCGACCGGGCACAGGTCACGGTCTCTGTCCAGACCGAGAATGCCGATGTAAAAGTCGCACAGGCCGAGAATGCCCGGATGATGGATGAGGTCCGCAGAGCACTGGAATCGGCAGGAATAGCCCTCATCGACATGAAGACCACCGGTTACTCTATTTATCCCGTCTACGATGATTCGGGCTCCCTGTTCCGGCAGAAAGTCAAGTATTACAGGGTTACCAACAGCCTGCAGGTTACCGTCCGCGACGTGTCGCGAACAGGCGAGGTCATTGATATCGCAGTCGGCGCGGGAGCCAACCAGGTCGACAGCATTATCTTCATGGTGAGCGAGGATCTCGAGCAGACCATAAGGGCTGATCTTCTTACGAAAGCAGTGAAGAAAGCTCGCGGCGATGCCGATGTGGTTGCGGCTGCATCAGGGGTAAACATAACGGGCGTCAAGGAGATCTCCGTCGGCGGCTATTATCCCCCTGTCCTCTACGAGAATGTCAGGGGAGGCGCTGCCGACATGAAGACGCAGGCGGCAATCCCGACCCCCATCGAACCCGGGCAGGTGAAGATCACTGCACAGGTCACAGCCTCGTATCTTATAGGCTGAAGATCATCTCCCCCATTTTTTTTCCGCGANNCGAATCCGCGGTGTACAGAAATGGAAATAGAAGGAACTGTGCGGGGGTATCCATGATTTTTCTCTCTCACGCGAAATTTGACAGGGTGTTTCGTTCCCTTTGCCAATCTTTTAATCCCTGCTCCCTCCCACATATACATGAAGGACAGGTAAATGGAACGCACTATCGGGTTTAAAGAACGACGATATATCGAGGAATTACGTATCCTGACAAGGGCGACCGCGCTTGACTGCATCATCGACGAGAGGTTCGAGCGGGTTGTCTATGTCATCAGGCAGGGGGACATGGGGCTTGCAATCGGAAAGAAGGGGGAGAACATCCGCAGGCTCCAGAACGTCCTTGGGAAGAAGGTGGAGATGGTGGAATACTCGGAAGATATCAAGCAGTTCATCTCCAACATGTTCAAACCTGCCGAAGTGACCGGGATCGAGGAATCAGAAAAGGAAGGGACCGTGGATATCGTGGTCAGGCAGAAGGGGGACCTCGGCGTGGCAATAGGGAAAGGGGGGGCCACCATAGAAAAGGCCAGGCTCCTCCTCCGCAGGTACCAGGGTATCGAGATAGGGGATGTCCGGCAGGAGGAGAAGCCAGTTGACCGGCAATGATATCCTCGGCGAGATGTGGGAGGTCATAGGCAACCGGGTGCAAAATCCGCGGGAAGGCTCCTATATCAACTCGCTCCTGCGCGATCCCAAGGGGATTGACCGGGTGCTCGAGAAGGTGGGCGAAGAGGCTACAGAGTACATACTGGCAGTCAAGAACGGCCGGCAAAGGGAGATCGTGATGGAAGCGGCCGATCTTCAGTTCCACCTGCTTGTGAGCCTGAAAGCCGCCGGCATAGAATTTTCTTCCGTACTGGATGAACTTGAGTCACGAAGGAGATAGTCACCCGGTCAGGTAGGTATCCAGGTCTTCCAGCCCGGAAATATCCGAGAAACAGACCGAAGAACCTGAAAATACTCCGGGTTCTACCAGTATTTCCGCCCCGCAACGCAGGGAGAGCGCGATCCCGTCACTGGGCCGGCAGTCCATACTCATCTCGTGGCGGTCCTTCTCGAATATGAGCCGGGCATAGTAAACGCCGTCCTCGAGGGAGTCGATCACGAGTTCCTTCAGCATGATGTCATAAGACTTCATGAACTCGACAAAGAGATCGTGGGTCAGCGGCCTCGGGGGAACTTCCTGCTTGAGTGCGTTGCGGATCGAGATGGCTTCCCATAGCCCGATGTAGATGGGAAGGCAGGTCTCATCATCTCCCAGTTTCAGGACGACTGCCGGGGATGCGCCAAGTGGCCCCGTGGCCATATACACCCCTTTCACTGAACACCTCACGGGATCCATAGCCTGCTACAATGGATTACCCGGGGTGCACTTAAGTGTATTTACGTTCCATCGGCAGCTTCCCTTCGCACGATCACCAGGCTCCCGAGAAGCCCGAGGAGGATATTCGAATAGTAGAGGATGCTCCTCCAGAGAACTACAAGGATTCCTACGAGGGAAGTAGGCACAAAGACACTGTACATCGACGTGAAAAGTATCTCCGCGATTCCCGATCCGCCCGGGGTGAGGGGGATCATCATGATGATAGCGATGATCAGCTGGATGATCAGGGATTCCACGACGATCGGCGGCTGGCCGAGGCCAATGAGGATGACTGAGACGATGACGGCTTCAAGGAACCAGAAGCAGGCAGAGCACAAGAGCCCAAGGAACAGGCCGGTCTTGCCCTTCGATATGAACATGGAGAGCGTGTTGTGAAAATTGTCAACCTCCCTGTCAATCATCTGTTCGTACTTCTCCATTCTCGACTTTTTCCGTATCTTCCCGATATACCTTGTTGCACGCAGGAGAAATCTCTTTAATACAAGGGGATTTTTCACAGAATAGAGAAATAATAGGGCGATTGCGGTCATCATGATCCATGATGCATACAGGAAATAGCTGTACACAGACCCGATCTGCTGCCACATGCTTCCCAGCACCAGCATAAAGAACGCACCTCCCAGCCCGAGCACAAATCCGTCGAGGATGCGCTCGGTGATCACGATGGCGGTGGCGTCCCCCACTTTGACACCGGCTTTATACAGCTCGTGGACCCTTACCGGCTCTCCCCCTGCCTGGGAGGGTGTGATGGCTGCAACCAGAAGGTTGGCAAAGACCAGGTTGATGCAATGGAGGAGTGGCACGTGGTATCCAAGTCCCCAGCTCATCCATTTGATCCGAAGAGCCCAGATACACATCGCAAGGATGTGGATCAGCAGCGCCAGTATGAAGAAGAGCGGGTCCCCTTTTTGTAAAAGGGCGAATGTGTTCGCATCAACCGTAAAGAAGAGGATTACGACAAGGACCAGGAGGGAGAACCCGAGCGACACCCAAAGCCAGCGTTTTTCATTCTTCTTCATGATGAACG
>DUGV01000226.1 GCA_013331225.1 Methanolinea sp. | reverse complement strand
GAAACGGGATTACATGATACTCCTGCACCGCCACAAGGTGCAGGTGATGAGGGGGGCGGGCCCGTGACGTAATCACCACGCAATGACCTCATCCCCCTGATCAGGGACCGCTAGAGTTTTGAAACGAGATCCCGGAGCACGCTGATTGGGGCCTTTGCCTTGACCACGCTCGATGCCAGGAGAACGCCTGCTGTGCCCAGCTCGACGGCAACCTTCACGCAGTCACCTGAGTGGATCCCCGCTCCCGTCAGGATCCTGACGGAGGGGTTGACGTTCCGCACCGCGGTAACAGTCCCCGTGATGATCTCGGGATTCGCCTGGGAAACTGAGACTGTCCCGCCGATCAGCTCGGGGGGTTCGATCGCGACGTAATCAGGCCCGAGCGAGGCAGCTGCAGCGCTGGTGGCGACATTATTCGAGCAGACTACCGAAATGAGCCCTGCGGACCGGAGCGCCGAGACCGCCGCATCGATATCTGCCAGGGTGAGGCGGTGCTCGGAATGGTTCACGAGGGAGCCAACCGCTCCCGCGGACCTGATCCCCTCGACAGTCACAGAGCCTGTGTGGGCGCCAGGCGCAGCAGCATCCACATGCTGGGCGTACACGGGAAGCGAGTAGTGCATTGACATCGGGTGGATGTTCATGTAGCTTGGGGCGATCCCGATCTCCACGCCCGACTCCTCGGCCACCTGCTGGGCCGCTTCGGCGATGTGGTGGGCACGCTGGCCGCTGCCCTCGGAGTATGTCTTCAGGTTGAGAAGGATGAATGGGGTTCCCATACGGATCTCTCAGCCAGTGGTATGGATCCCCCAGGGGAAAACCTATTCTGCTTCATTATCACAATACCCGGCCAGCCCCCGGTCAAAGTGACGGGAGGTTAGCCCGCCCCTCGCCATCATGCGCGCCCGGTCCTTCAGACTCTCCATGGCGTCCCTGGAACACCCGTCGCCGGCCGCGGCACCGAGCCCCTCGCGGTAGAGGCGGGTCATCTCACCGGCATAACGCTCCCCTCTCCCCCGGGCATCGACCGCGATTGAGTGGATGCCCATGGCCAGAAGCTCGGGAATACGATCGATCAGGGTGGTCTCGACTGCGTTCAGAATGCGGGTCCTCCCCATCATGTCCTCGTAGACAGGAAAGAGTCTGCCTGTCTCATCACGGAGGCCAAATGCGACATTATCCTTCCTTTTTCTGCTTCCTGCGAGCGTGGAGATAAGCCCGTCCTCGCTCACAATCACCTCAAGGCTCCCCTGGCAGAAAATTTCGTACTGGATGCCAGGTGTCACCCGGTCTGAGATCGCAATGAGCTCTGCCGCCTGTGCCCCGGAGAGCTCGGGCGAGAGGGTGAACGAGGATATGGGGGGATGGAACGCCCGTGCGGCGTACGCGTTGTAGATATTCAGGCCCTGCCCACCGATGACCTCCATTCCGGGTTCCACTGAAAGAATCGCTTCGGCGATGCCGGGTTCTTCGACCATCACGCGGGCCAGGCCATCCCTGAAAAGCCCGGGCACGAGTGGAAGGGCCTCTTTGAGGAACCGGGGTCCCGTGATGCGTGGCCACTTCCAGGTAAACGAGACCCGCTGTTCACGGCAGTACCTGGCCCCCTCGGCGAGTTCCCCGGAGTACCCTGCCCATTCCTCCGTGGAAGGCTCGTAACAGACAGAGTCGCATCCGCCTTCACAGGCTGCTGCAATTTCCTCGCGTGTCGCACAGTACACGGTCAGTGACGGGATCGAATCCCCTTTCTTCATCCTCTCCACCTGCGCGATTTTGGTAGCATGTTCCTGCGAGAACCGCTGCACGCGCGCGGCTGCCTCGTCTATGAGCCGTTCTTCCGGCCGGAACTCACGGAGCCATGCCTCCTGGAGGGAGGAAAGGATATCCCTTCTCAGCCGGTTCAGCTCGCCGAGCGGGACGAACGGGTCACCCCGGCAGTCAAGATCCACCGCCTCCACGGCGAAGGGTGTGCCGCCGGACTTCCGGAGTTGTCTCCGGGCAGCCTCCTTTGAAAAAGGGGCGTTCTTTATAGCCGGGGGGATGAACCCGGTGGTACATTTGGCCTCTGTCCTGCCACCGCGCGGGCCAGGACATGTGGCAGTCCCTTCCAGGGGGAGACCTTCGGCAATCCGGACCCGGAGTGTCGCGGGTATAGGGGACCTCCGTGATCCCGCATGGAGGGTCTCTTTCAGCCTTGCGGAGAGCCGCATGCTCCTGGTGAGAAAGACGAGGGAGCCAGGCTTCGCACCTCCCCCCACTCCGGGCAGGAAGAGTGCGTCCCCGTGCTGCACGGCATCCCGGTTGAGGGCGTACCCGCTCCGCACCGCTCCTCCGGGATCCGCAATGAGGATGCCGTCTCCTGCTGCCGGCACGTAGCCCGCCTGGGTGCGGACCAGGATACCTCCCTTTGCAGGCGATGCCAGGACACACCCCAGGAGGAGTCCCCGGTTGTCCTGCCGGTCCCTTCCCATCAGGGCAGGGCCGCGCTCCCCCAGGAGATACCCTCCCGTAAACCCCCTGTTAAAGGCCGTGGCCATCTCCTCCATGTCCGCAGGGGAGCGCCATTCCTTCCCCTCCCGCAGCGCGTCGAGGGCCGTCCGGTACGCCCGGACCACTGCCGCGACGTACTCCGCGGAACGCATCCGGCCCTCTATCTTCAGGGACTCGACCCCCCTCCTGACGATCTCGCGGAGCCCCGGGTAGCAGCAGAGGTCCCGCGTGGAGAGGAGGAAGCGGTCGGGGCAGGCGACCTCCTCCGCACCCGCGAGCCGTCCATACCGATCGGGAACGCCTCGCACCAGGCAGTACGGCTTCCGGCAGGGCTGTGCGCACATGCCCCTGTTCCCGCTCCTTCCCCCGATCGCAGAGGAGAGGAGGCACTGCCCGGAATACGAGTAGCAGAGTGCCCCATGGACGAAGACCTCGATCCCCGGTCTCTCTCCGGGGGGAATCGCCATGATCCGGTCTATCTCGGTGAGCGGTGTCTCGCGCGCCAGCACTACGCGGGAGAATCCTGCCTTCCCGGCCCATGCCACCCCCTCACTCGTGGAGATGGTGCACTGGGTCGAGGCGTGCAGGGAGAGACCTGGCAGCATCCCGCGGGCGAGTGCAAGGAGCCCACCGTCTTGTATGAGCAATGCGTCGATTCCCATCGAATACAGCGAAAGGAGGTAGGCAAGGACATCGGGGAGTTCCCTGTCCTGGACGAGGGTGTTGACCGTGACATAGATGAGGACGCCGCGGAGGTGTGCATGCGCGACCGCCTCGCGTATCTCGTCCTCGCTGAAGTTGGCCGCGAAGTGCCGTGCCCCGAACTTCCTCCCCCCCAGGTACACCGCATCCGCTCCGGCGGCTATCGCCGCGTGAAGTGCTTCCTTCGATCCGGCGGGTGCCAGGAGTTCGGGGCAGCGGACAGAGGTATGAGGGGATGAACGCGAAGGCATTCTCAACAATGAGAGGTCGCCCGTGGGCAGGTTAAAGACTCGCCCGGGCATAAAGTGGAGTAATGCGGTGTGCCGTATCGGTCCCGGACCTTGCCCATCTCGCGTTCGCCCTGTCCGCCGGAACGGATATCATTGAAATCAGGCTGGATCTCACCGGAAATATACCGGAACAGACCTCACATGAAGTCTTTTCGGAACTCCCCGTACCGCTCATCTTCACGCTCCGGAGCACCGCCGAGGGGGGATCCTTTGCTGGCAGCCCCGGGAAGTGGTGGGAGAATCTCCGTCCGTTCCTTCCCTATGCAACCTACATCGACGTGGAGGAGCGGTTCGCGCAGTTCGCCCCGCGCATCAGGGAGATGGGAAAGACCGTGATCTCCTCGCTCCATACCGGCACTATGCCTGATCCCCACGCGCTGGTGTCGCTGGAGGCGAGACTGCGCTCCTTCGGGGACATCCCGAAGATCGTCGTCGCCCCGCGTACGGAGGAGGACGTCCTGGCACTCCTCTCCTTTACCCACCGGGCCGAAAGACCCATCATCACCAGTATCATGGGGACCGGGTTCCGGTATGCCCGGCTCCTGCTCCCGCTGTTCGGGTCGTACCTGGTATTCTGCCACTGCGGGACCGCTGCATCGCCCGGCCAGTACCACATCCGCGAGTGGAGGGAGTTCTGCCGGCTGGTCAGGGACCACTGACGACCGGGATCGCCCTCACGGTATACTCGTCGAGGCACTCGCCGTCCAGCACAACGCGGACCGTCCTTTCTTCGCCGGGACCGATCGCCCCGATAAAGAGGTCTTTTGCATCCCTCACCGCTCCTGTCCTCGCGTTCACGAGCTCCACCTGGAGGTGCACGTTCTTCTCGCTCGTGTTCCCGGGATTTGCGACCTGTAACTCGGCAGTCCAGGTACAACCCCTCGAGAATCCCCAGTCGGCCTCCTGGTCAACGAGGGCGGCCCGGAGCCCGGAACCAGGGGCGGCTGCCGGGACGCTATCCGGCCCTGACTGTGAGAGGACCGAGAGACATCCACCGGAAAGGAGGGTCGCCAATGCCATGAGGGCAAGGAGAAGCGAATATCTCCACCTCGTCTCTCTCACCGGGTTCGGCCCCCCTTATTCAGGCGTCGTATCTGGAATGGATGAAAGACTTGCGTGCATCGCACCATAACTGCAGGAAGGGTTGACCGGGCAGGATAAATGCTTTCATCCCCCGGTCACCCACGTCCCTATCTTCTCCTGCTCCATCAGGGCATCGGCAAGGACAAGCGCGAGCATCGCCTCGGCGACAGGGACAAGGCGGGGTACGATGCAGGGATCGTGCCTTCCTTTTACCGAGATCACTCGCTCTTCCCCTGCATTATCCACCGTTCGCTGCTCCTTTGCGATGGAGGGAGTCGGCTTTACCGCTATCCGCACGACGATCTCCGCACCCGTGCTGATGCCGCCGAGGATGCCCCCCGCATGATTGGTGAGAAATCCCTCTCTTTCCATCTGGTCGTTCTGTTCGCTGCCCCGCACCCTCGCCGCGGCAAAGCCGTCCCCAATCTCGACGCCCTTGACCGCGCCGATGGAGAGCATCGCCAAGCCGATCATGGCATCCAGCTTGCCGAACACCGGGTCCCCGAGCCCAGGCGGGCACCCGCCAGCGGTGACCTCCACGACTCCCCCTACCGAGTCCCCTGCCTGGATGGCATCCGCGATCGCGGCCTCCATCTCCTCAGGGGAAGTGCGACCGTGGATCTCGAGGACCCTGCTCCCGATTCGGATCCCCTTCTGTTCCAGGACCTTTGCCGCGACCGCACCCGCCGCAACGCGGGCGACCGTCTCCCTGCCAGAGCTCCTCCCGCCACCCCGGTGGTCCCTAATGCCGTATTTCCTCCACCACGTATAATCCGCATGCCCGGGCCTGAACACCTCCCTGAGCGACCCATAGTCCCCGGGCCGTGAGTCGGAGTTCCTGAAAAGGAGCGCGATCGGTGCCCCGGTAGTCCTCCCCTCGAAGACTCCCGAGAGGATCTCCACGCGGTCCTCCTCCCGGCGGGGAGAAGAATGCGGGCTCCTGCCAGGCCTCCTCCGGTCCAGGAACGGCTGGATGTCCCCCTCCGAGAGGGCAATCCCCGGCGGACACCCGTCTATGACGACGCCGAGTGCAGGCCCATGGCTCTCCCCGAATGTCGTAATCCTGAAGGAACGGCCAAAGGTGTTCATCCCAGGAACTCCCTGATCATTTCGAGCGGCGCATCGATACCGGTGAACTGGCGGAACTGTGCCCTTGCCTGGCGTATGAACATCTCCTTCCCGGTGATGGCCGTGCACCCGGCGCTCCGGGCGATCCTGATCAGGGGGGTCTCGGGGGGCGTGTAGACGAGGTCAAAGACCGTCATCCCAGGAGCGAGGTCCGACTTTTTCAGCGGGCTTGCCGTGTCGGACTCCATCCCCACAGGCGTCGCGTTCACCACCACGTCGGGCCGAATGCTGCCAAAGTCACGGAGGGACCCATGGTAGCAGCCGAAGCGCTCTGCCAACGCCTCGGCACGCTCGACAGTCCGGTTCAGGAGGGTGACCTCCATTTCGAGCGCCCGCAATGCATATGCTGCAGCAGCAGCAGCACCCCCGGCACCGAGGACGACTGCCCTGCTCCCGCGAAGGGATGCCAGGGGGTCCCGGATCCCCAACCAGTCGGTGTTGTAGCCATGGGCCTCTCCGCCGCAGAAGAGCACGGTGTTGCAGGCGCCGATCGCCCTGCAATGGGCGTCCATGCGGTCGAGGTGGCCCATGATCTCCTGCTTGAAGGGTATCGTCACCGAGAGGCCGCGCACGTCAAGGTCCCGGGCAGTCCCGAGGATACGGGTAAGCGCGGGGTCGTGGAACCTCGTGTAATAGGCGTTGATATCGAAGTAGGAGAAGAGGCGCCGGAAGAGCGGGGGGCTCCTGCTGTGGAGGCTTGGGTATCCCGCGATGCCGTAGAACCGAAGGACAGGATTCTCGGAGAGTGCCTTGACCATGGTTGCCAGTTCCGCGGCCTCGGACTGGTGGATGCCGGAACCCGCAAACGCGCGGAGCGCTTCCCTGCGCCCACTTTCTTTCGTGACACCCTCGGCAAGGAGGCGCTTGATCCCAATCGCGACCTCGTTTGCACTCCGTGCGCTGGTGTCGATGCAGTAGTCAGCGGCAGCGAGGTACACGTCCCTCCTGGACTCCATGAGGGCGTGGATCTCGGCCCGCAACCCCATCCTCGTGAGCGCAGGGCGTGTGCTGTGTTGGATGCGCTTCTCGATCGTCGACTCGTCTGCGTTCAGGAGGACGACCGTCCTCCCCCTTCTCAGGTGTTCCACGTTCTCGGGATCTATCACCGCCCCGCCGCCGGTCGCAAACACCCCCGGTCCGCGGGGAAGCCCCGCAATCGCCCGCTTCTCCCTGGCGCGGAACCCTTCTTCGCCTTCCTGTTCGAAGATCTCGTGCACCGTAGCCCCCGCTTCCTCCTCGACCAGTGCATCGGTATCGTAAAAGGGGACATCGAGCAGGCGGGCCAGCAGCCGGCCCGACTCTGTTTTCCCCGTCCCCCGGAACCCTGTCAGCACAACGTTCATACCAGTCCCTGCCCCCCGAGCTGATCCCAGAAACCCGGGAACGATTTACTGACACATTCCGCATGCGTAATCTTTACGTTTCCTGTCGCAAGGCCGAGGACCGCGAAACTCATCGCCGTCCGGTGATCATCGCCCGAGTCTATCATCCCGCCGTGCAGGGGTGCAGGCCGAATCAAGATTGCGTCTT
Organism: Methanolinea sp.; assembly: GCA_013331225.1. Lineage (GTDB taxonomy): Archaea > Halobacteriota > Methanomicrobia > Methanomicrobiales > Methanospirillaceae > Methanolinea_A > Methanolinea_A sp11423u. The sequence continues at coordinate 6,819 of DUGV01000226.1, read as the reverse complement.
CTTCCACCCTCGCATCGCCTCCGAGGCTGCGCAGGAGTCCCGTTGTCGTTTCCAGGCGGTCGCTCTCCTTCCACTTCAGGTGGGCGATGCCGGTAATCCGGGTCGGGCTTTTCGCGTTCGCTGCGACCATGCAGAGGGTCTGGACGGTGTCGGGTGACGAGGACATATCGATCTCGATCCCATCGAGGTCATTGTCGCACGAGACCTCGACTGTGTCTTCTGTGCTCCTCACCCTGCACCCCATCGACTCAAGGGCGGAGAGGAACCTCCTGTCTCCCTGGCACGAGGAGGGGTTCAGGTTCGAGACGGAGACTTTCCCCCTGCACAGGGCGGCAATTGCAAAGAAGTACGACGCTGATGAGTAGTCCCCCTCGACCTGGTAAGTCCGGCCCAGGTACGATCGTGCGGCCGGAACATGGAAACGCCGGTACTCTTCCCTCTCCACACGTGCGCCGAACGCCTCCATCACCGCGGTGGTCACGTCAAGATAAGAGGGGGATGCAACCCCAGGCTCAAGCTCGAGTGTCACATCCTGCATCGCACATGGTGCTGCCATCAGGATCGAGGAGACGAACTGGCTGCTCATCCCGGCATCGATGCGTGCCGTCCCGCCGCGGAGGCTTCCCGATACGTCTAACGGCGGGAAGCCCTCCTTCTCCAGGAAGCTGACACTCCCGCCAAGCGCGGTGAGCGCGGCGGCAAGGGGCCCGAGCGGGCGTTCCTTCATGCGAGCGGATCCCGTGAGGATCACGTGACTCCTGCACAGGAGCGCAACAGAAGTGAGAAGCCGCATGCTGGTCCCTGAATTCTGCATATCCAGGACGAGGCCGCGCGGGCAGGAGAGCGCGCCGCCCGTGCCTGCAACCGGGCACAGGCGGTCCACGGCGGCGACCCGGACACCCATCCCGATAAGCGCCGTTCTGGTCACCCTGGTGTCCTCCGCGTCGAGCGGGTTCTGGATAACCGAGTCGCCTTCCGCGAGCGCCGCGGCGATCAGGGCCCGGTGAGTGAAGCTCTTCGACGGAGGGGCCTGGAAAGAGAGGTCGACCCTCCCGGCCCTCTGGAGCGTCACCTCCATTCAGGGCCCTCCAGCTCCGGGTACCTCCCCAGATCCTTGACCGCCGTCATCATCTCGAGCTCGCGTACTGCCTCGTCTGCATTCCCGTTATATTTGAAATCGAGGAAGAAGACGTAACTCCCGATGCCGCGCTTGGAGGGCCGTGACTCGATTCTGGAGAGGTTGATACCCTTCCTTGCGAATATCCCGAGAATATCATAGAGGAGTCCTGCACGGTCCTCCCTTGGATCGATGATGATGCTCCCTTTCCCGGCATCGCTTCCGTGGTAAGGCTCGGACGAGAGGGTCACGAACCTCGTGATGTTCCGGGGATTGTTCTCCACGCGCTCGCGGACTATCGGCAGGTTGTGGAGGCGCGCGGTCATCTGCGAGACGATTGCCGCCCCCCGCCCGGACTGCTGCATCTCCCGGGCGCTCTGCGCATTGCTCGAAGTGTGCACCACTGGGATCTCCAGGGCATCCACCAACTCGCTGCACTGCTCGTGGGTTTGTGGGTGTACAAACAGGACTTCAGCCTCCCCGACCGGTCCCATTGAGACCAGGTAGTGGTGGACGGGCATGTAGAGATCTCCCGTGATCCAGACATTGTGCCGGAGCAGGCCGTCGAGGGATGGGCCGACCCCGCCCGCCTCGCTGTTCTCAAGTGGGACAAGCCCCGTCCCTTCGCCCGCCTCCACCGCCTCGAAAATTCGCCTGATGGTGGGGACGAGGGTGACCCGGTCCCCGAAGACGCGCCAGCCCAGCTCGTGGCTGAACGTGCCTTCCGGGCCGAGCACAAAGACCTTCATTCCCTCACCATGGCCGAGATCAGCATGTCCGACTCCCTTGCCGCCCTCTGGCAGTACTCGCCAAAATTCTTTGAATTCTCCCTGAACACCTCCTCGAATGCCCCCGTGTCTCCCGCCTCTACGATCCGCCGGAGCAAGGAGAGCGCCTCCTCGCAGGCCTCGAGCACAGGGGGGACATGGGGGTTGAGCTCCAGGATGTCTGCGTACAGCTGCGGGTCCTGGGAGAGGAGCCGCCCGACGAGTCCCATCTCCATCTGGTAGACCGGGCTCATGAACGCCAGGGTATCCGCAGGGCTCATCCCCACCCGCCTCATCGTCTCTGCGACCCCGAGGGTGACGAAGTGGGTCAGGCCTTGCACCACCGCCATGATGCGGTCGTGTTCCACTGGAGTCGCAAGGGTGACCCTCGCACCCTGGGACCGGAATACCGAGAGGAGGGACTCGAGCGTAGCCGGGTCGCAGCGGGCTGGTGTTGCGATGATGGTCTGGCCCGACAGCCCGCCTGCCGAAGGGCCGAACATCGGGTGGAGCCCCACCACCCGGGCCCGGGAAGCGAGCATGGCCTCCACCGGCTCCGACTTCAGCGATGTGAGGTCACAGAAGACCTGCTCTTCTGACAGGAGCGGTGCGATCGAGCGGATCATGCCGACAGTCTCCCTGATGGGGACCGAGACCATGACCACGTCGCAAACCCGCGCAATGTCCGCTGCTCGAAGCCCGGTACTCCTCCCCGAGACATGGACCACCCATCCCGCGTTCTCGAAGACTTCCCGGAAGAACGCCCCCATCTTGCCCGTGCCGCCGATAATCCCGATCTTCACCTGCGATCACTTCTCCAGGATCTTCTCTTTTACGGCCATCCCGAAGTGGCGGCCGGACTCCTTGATGCACCCCAGCACCCTGTCGCCGGGGGCGATCTCCACCACGGACCGGGCACGACCATCTTCATCCACCAGCCGGATGGTCTCGGCGTTCTGGAGGACGAGGCTGTATGGCCTGCCATCTGCCTCGGCCTCGACGAGGAGAAGAGGCCTCTCCTCAATCTTCACTCTTCCGACTGTCACCTCCCTAGTCTCGCCCCCGGTCCCAGTCACCAGGACCCGGTCGCCCGCGGCAAGGTCCGAGAGGTAGGCAGTCTTTCCACCCGGAGAGAGCACGTATGCATGCACCGCCCCGGCATTGACTCGGAACGGCCGGGGTGCGACATAGGGGTTCTCCAGGGTCTCTGCGTGGACGAGGAGGAATGCAGAGGACGTGTTCCCGACGAGCATCCCCTCCCCCTCCTTCAGCATGGAGCAGGTGTCGACGCAGACGCGGTCTCCCATCCCCGCCGGCCGGATCGCGGTGACTGTGAACGGCACCAGTTCGCAGCGCTCCTGTCCCCTGTGGACAACAGCCCCTGTCTCTTTCACTCTCTTCGGATCACCGGTCTGGAGGAGGACCCCTGCCACTCCCTTCTCGAGCACCTGGAGGGCAAGCTCCGCCTCCCCTGCGTCATGCACGGCGGCAATGATCCGGTCCGACTGCGCCACGAGGTTTTCGAGCGGGATGACCGTCCAGTCCTCCGCGCTGACGATGACATACCCGCTCTTCGCGAGCTGGGCGGCGTTCTCCTCGCTCTCCTTGCCCGCAATCCTCACCTCCCAGACGTCCCTGCCGATCGCGAGGTCGCCGTCTGGGGCCACCACGCGGACCCTCCCGAGCGCCCTCACCTTTCCACTCTCTTCGGCAACGATGGTGTCTGCACCGCTCTCGAGAGCGGCGGTCACCACCTCTTTTTTCCAGGGCCGGGCATCCACCCAGAACTCCTTCATCCCATCTCCATGAGCGCCTGCTCCGGGTCCATTTCCTCATGGACCACGCGGCAGAGGGCCCTCACGAACGCACTGGTGTTCTCCCTCTGGAAAGCGTTTCGCCCGACGCACACGCCCGCCCCGCCGGCCTTCACAGAGTCGCGGATGATCTTGAGCGTCTCGAGGTCTCCTGCCTTCTCCCCGCCCGCGATGAAGACCGGGACCGAGCAGGAGGTGACGATCTTTTTGAAGGAGACCGGGTCTCCCGTGTAGTTGGTCTTGATCAGGTCTGCGCCGAGCTCTTCTGCTACCCTGACACAGTGGCCCACAGTCGCGGGCGAGGTAGGGTCGATCCCCTTTCCCCGGGGGTAGATCATGACGAGGAGCGGGATTCCCCAGCGGTTGCAGTCCTTCACCACTTTCCCCGCGGATTCGAGCATCCTCGACTCGTTCGGAGCTCCCAGGTTGATGTGGATGGAGACTGCGTCTGCGCCGAGCGCAACAGCCTCTTCCACGGTGCAGACAAGCACCTTGTCGTTCGGGTCGGGGTTGAGGGAGGTGCTCCCCGAGAGGTGGACGACAAGCCCGATGTCCCGCCCCCTCCTCCTGTGCCCGCGCTTGACGATCCCCTTGTGGAGGACGATTGCGTTCGCCCCGCCCTCGCTCACCTCGGAGATGGTCGTGGTCATGTCCAGAAGCCCGTCGATCTGCCCCAGCGTGAACCCGTGGTCCATGGGGACTACCACGGACCGGCCCGTGTTCCGGTCCATGATGCGCTCAATCCGAATCTCTTTTCCTATCATCATCTCTTCTCCTTCAGTATCTCAAGTGCCTCTTCCGCCGGGCATCCCCTGTGGACGATCTCTGCCGCGGCGCTGACGAAACGGTCTGGGGCGGGGTGCTGGAAGGCATTTCGCCCGATGGAGATCCCTGCGGCACCCCCTTCCATCGCCCCCTCGATCATTTCCAGGGTGGCAAGGTCGCTTGTCTTCGAGCCGCCGGCCACCACCACAGGCACCGGGCAGCCCTTCGTCACCTGGCGGAAGCTGTCCGGGTCACCGGTGTAGACTGTCTTCACCAGGTCCGCACCGAGCTCCGCCGCCACCCTGGCGGCAAGGCAGACGTGCTCCACCTGGTGCTCGTCCTTGATCTTCCTCCCCCTCGGGTACATCATCGCGAGGAGCGGCATCCCCCACTCCATGCAGTCGATGGCAACGCGCCCGAGGTCCGAGAGCATCCGTGCCTCCGAGTCGGCCCCGATGTTCACGTGGATGGAGACCGCGTCGGCCCCCATCTTCAGGGCGCTCGTCACCGAGTTCACCAGCACCTTCTCGTTCGGGTCGGGCCCGATCGAGGTGCTGGCCGAGAGGTGGAGGATAAGCCCCACGTCCCTCCCGCTCTTCCTGTGGCCGTACAGGGAGAGGCCCACGTGGCCGAGGACTGCATTCGCACCCCCGGTCGCCACCAGGTCGACCGCTCTCCCGAGGTCTATCAGCCCCTCGATCGGTCCGTTCGTGACACCATGGTCCATTGGGACGATGATCGTCTTGCCGGTGTTCCGGTCCATGATTCGTTCCAGGCGAATTTCTTTTCCTCTCATGTAACACTCCTATCCATCCAGCGCATTTGTGTGAGAAATGGCAGATGGAATCAGTAAAAATACCAGAAATAACCAAAATAGCGGTGATAGCGGGAATTAGCCGCGGCTATTGGTTTTACGTTCGAAAGAATGGTCTCAACGATGCTCGGTGCGGACGCCAGGCTAGCGGGGATAAAAACCCTCACCGGCGAAAAAACACTCACCTTGCATTGAAGAACAGAATGGAACGAACAAGTATATAAATATGATGAGATTGCCGGGATACCCCGGCACTACTTATGGACCTTTTTTATGGAGATGACGTCCCCGAGCGTGGGGACTACCTTCCCGCCGCCGCGTTTGCCTTCCTCCTCGGAGGGAGAGTCGATGAGCCGGATATCCAGTGCCTTCTCAAGTTTCCTCCTCACCTCGTCTTCCGGGATGAGATCCCCCTTCTCGATCTTCTTGATCAGGAGTTCCTTCTCCTTGAGCTGCATTGCCAGGTCCTTCTGCGAGAGCCCCTTCTCCATCCGGGCATCGCGGATTCTTTCGCCGTAGTCCTCCACGATCTCCCCTTCGATCAGGTCAAAGACGTCCCTCGACCTCCTGGCAGGCACCGTCCGACCTGCACGGGGTGCAGCCCCGGCCCGGGGCGAAGATCTTGCGGGGCTCTGGACCTCGGTTCCATACCGGGCGCAACTTGCGCACACCATGAGTTCGGCCCCTTCCACGCGTACAGTCTTTGGAGGGCCTACAATCTTTGCTCCGCACAATTCGCACTGCATACTCGTCGCAAACATCTTTATAGACATTTTTCCCTATATACTTATTTGAGGCAGAAAAATGGTGGAAAGCGCCCGACAACCCCAGGAACCCCAGAACCCCGAGGAGCTCTACCGCTATCTCCTGGACCGGGTCACCAACATGGAGACCCGCAACCTGGNNACAAGCGCTATATCGAGACCCAGAAGATACGGTACGAGCGGGAAGTCAGGAAGCTGAAGAGCGAGATCGAGCAGTTGAGGAGCCCTCCCCTCGTCATAGGGACGGTCACGGATGTGCTGGACAACGGGAGGGTGGTCGTGCGGAGCAGTGCCGGCCCAAGGTTCATGGTCAGGAGTTCCATGTGCATCGATCCCGAGAAACTCAAACCGGGTGCCCGGTGCACCCTGAACCAGCAGTCCCTCGCCGTCATCGACGTCCTTCCAGAGAGTTACGACGCCCAGGTGTACGGCATGGAGGTGGTCGAGAGCCCTGATGAGACATATGCCGATATCGGGGGTCTGAACCCGCAGATCAACGAGGTGAGGGAGGCGGTCGAGTTACCGCTCAAGAGGCCGGATCTCTTCGACCGCATAGGGATCGAACCCCCGAAGGGAGTGCTCCTCCACGGGCCCCCGGGGACGGGAAAGACCCTCCTCGCGAGGGCCGTTGCCCACGAGACCAATGCACACTTCCTGCGGGTGGTCGGATCTGAGCTCGTGCAGAAGTATATCGGGGAGGGAGCCCGCCTTGTCCGGGAGCTCTTCGACCTTGCGCGGAAGAAGGCCCCGACTATCATCTTCATCGACGAGATCGACG
>DUGV01000067.1 GCA_013331225.1 Methanolinea sp. | reverse complement strand
ACGTTCCGGGACAGAATCCGCCACAATCCCGGCGCCCGTCGAGAACTCCACCACCCCTTCCCTCGCGACGAGCGTGCGGATGGCGATGGCAAACTCAAGGGCATCATTGAAACCGATATACCCGACCGCCCCTGCATAGAGCCCCCGCGGGTGTGCTTCGAGATCTGCGATGATCTGCATTGCACGGATCTTTGGCGCACCACTGACGGTCCCGGCCGGGAAACAGGCTGCGAGCGCGTCGAAACGGTCGCAGCCGTCACGGAGGGTTCCGCACACCCTGGAGACGAGGTGCTGGACATGCGAGAAACGCTCGACCTCCATGAACTCGGGGACCTGCACAGACCCAAATGCCGACACCCTCCCGATGTCGTTTCGGGCCAGGTCGACAAGCATGAGGTGCTCCGCCCGTTCCTTTGGATCTGCAAGGAGGTCGGCTGCAAGCTGGTCATCCTCGCGAAGATCGCTCCCACGGGGCCTTGTCCCCGCGATGGGGACCGTCTGGACGGCTTTCCCCTCGACCTTCACGAGCATCTCGGGGCTCGACCCGATTNNCCCCGAACCTGATGCAATAAAGGTACGGGGACGGGTTGATGGTCCGAATCGCCCCGTAGAGGAGGACTGGATCGCCTGTGTACGGGCAGGAGAGCCTGCGGGAGAGGACTACCTGGAAGATGTCCCCAGCCCTGATGTGCTCCTTTGCTTTCCTGACCGCGGTCATGAACTCTTCACGGTCCATGGTCGTGCGAAGGGGAAGTTCCATTCCACCCCCAGGCCCCTGTTCTCCTGGGTCAGCCCCGGGAACTGCCATGACGGCCTCCTCGAGCAAGTCCATCCGCTCGTTCGCCCTGTCATACGCCTCCCCGGTGTCTTCCCCCTCGATGAGCAGGGGGTCGTCAAATAAAAGACAGGAGCCGTGCACATGGTCGTACACGATCCCGCGGGTGCAGAGCATGAACCGCGCGAGCGGGCCTTCCTTTCCTGCAGGCACAAGGCCTGCCGAGAGATCGGTCACCATGTCGTACGCGCAGTATCCCACGAGGCCTCCCGCAAAGCCGGTGACACCTCCCCCCTCGCAGCGGAACCGGTTGCAGAGTCTGCGCAACTGCTCGACAGGGTCCGATCCTTGGGGGAAGGAATCCGTATTGGAGAGCCTCTGGTCCCCCTTACAGGTAACCTTTTCATCGAGAGTGAAGACAAGTGGCGGCTCGAGGCCCACGATGGACCTGACAGCCCTCCGGGGAACGCCCTCCATCGATTCGAGTATGCACCCCGTTCCTGCCCCGAGGCCACGAAAGAGGGCGTACGGGTCTGCGGCGGGGAGCGGGATACGACGTGTGACCGGGAGGACCACGATGGGCCCGGCATTTCGCCCTGCAGGTATCAGTCCTTCGGGACGATCTGAATATGCCGCCGCGAAGGCGGCAATCCCCATTCCGGCGGCATCACCAGGGGTTGTTCGTTCTCTTTTATCATGTTTATTTATGTACATTATTGATTATATATATACATTGGTGTTAATTTTCGAGAGGTGTATAGGTATCCCCTGGACGAGGCCGGTCTGGTAAAGACACTCGCAACTGTCCGGATCACTACATTCCTCATGGCGGCATTGCCGGAGACACCGCACGGAAATGTCTATCCCTTCGGTATCCAATAACGCCATACCACGAAGGAGAAGAGAGTATGGTCACAATCGTGCATTTCGATATCCCGGCGGATATCCCAGACAGAGCAAGGAATTTTTATGCCGCACTCTTCGGATGGAAGTTCACCAGTCCACCGGGCTACCCCGACTTTTCCCTGATCGAGACCACCGGTTTGGAAGGTCATCCGGGTGTTGGCGGGGGACTCGGGAGGAGAGGAGAGCCGGGGCAGGATATCACGCTGTATTTCGGGGTGGAATCAGTGGAGAGATATCTTGCCCTTGTCATTAGGGAAGGGGGGAAAGTCGTGATGCCCTATACCCCTGTCCCCGGATACGGCGCGCTCGCCATCTGCACCGACACCGAGGGAAACAGGTTCGGTCTCTGGGAGAATACGGCGTAGCCCTGGACCCATACATCCAAGGCAACTGCAGGGCTTTCCTTCTACTGGTATACATGGCAGCACAGAGACCCGATCCAATGACTGGCCAGCCTGCTCCCTCGTTCTGCCTGCCGGACTCGAAGGGAAACGAGGTGTGCCTCCCGCAGTTCCGCGGGAAATGGGTGGTCCTCTACTTCTATCCGCGTGACAACACCCCTGGGTGCACTCTCGAGGCCCTCTCGTTTCACAATGCGCTCGAGTCGTTCGCAGGGATGGGCGCACAGATCCTCGGTGTAAGCGCAGATACGCCGGAGAGCCACCAGCGGTTTGCCGACCGCCACAACCTCTCCATCCTGCTCCTCTCGGACACAGGCCACCAGGTCATCGAGGCCTACCATTCATGGAAGCCGAAGAAGATCTTTGGAAAGGAGGTCCTCGGCACCCAGCGCGATTCATTCCTGATCGACCCTGAAGGAAGGGTGGTGGAGGTATGGAGGAAAGTATCCCCGAAAGGGCACGCGGATGAGGTCAGGGAAGCCCTTGTCGGCAGGCTTGGCCGTTCCTGAAACAGGAGGCAGGGCCTCTCCCCCGCCCCATTCTTACCTCCTACCCACGAACACGCAAAAAGTCCGGTTCTTGTAGACAACATCCACACCCGAGAAACCGGCCTCCGAGAGCCAGGAGATCTGATCCAGAAGTGTTGCATTCCTGTCAAGCGTGTCCCTGCGTGTCATCGCGGCTCTCAGTTCATCCCTTGGGAAAGGGCTGGCACTGACAAACGCATCCCTGTATTCGATATTCCTCCTTGAGAGCCATTCCGACTGCGCCTCGGCCTGATCGGCGTTGACAAAGAGACCCCCGGAGTTCAGGGCTTCGAATATCCGGCGGAACAACCTGCGCTTGTCACCGTTCTCCAGGTGGTGGATGGAGAGTGCCGAGCAGACCAGGTCGTAACGGCCTGGCAGTTCCTCCCGGCTGTAATCTGCCGCCACGAATCGTACCCGCGGGTTCCCGGCAAAGCGCTCCGTCGCCACCTCCAGCATCTTCTCCGAGATGTCGAGAAGGGTGAGGGTCGCACGTGGATACTTCTCCAGGAGGAATGCCGAAAGGAGGCCTGTCCCGGCACCGATGTCGAGGATTGAAGGGCTCTCCCCGGGCCAGGCCGCGGCCCAGACCGCCGCCTCGTAGAACTCCTCCATCTGTGGGATCACAAACCTGCGCTGGCGATCATACCCGGAGGCAATGGCATCGAATGCCTCCCTGACGTTCTCCATGAAAGGATGTTGGAATGGCCATACCATAATCCCGTTCCCCTTGCACAGGAAACAAAGGATTACTCCCTTCAGAAGCGAAGTCCCTGCCGGGATGCGTCCCACGCTGCCCATGCACCGAAACAGACATGCCGCGTCCCTTCCAAGCTGCATGGAGAATGACCATCGGTGATCCGGCCGGGTATGTCCACGGCCACTCGGAGCGCGAGGCTGTCCGCCTCTCGGACCAGGCCTGCACGCTTGAGGAGCTCCTGCACCACGACACTTTTTATCCTCCCCAATCCCTGGTCCTCGAGGCCGGCTGCGGCGTGGGGGCCCAGACCGGGATCCTCGCTGCAAGGAGCAGTGAAGCGCGCATCGTCTCGCTCGATCTCTCGCTCTCCTCTCTCTCGTGCGCAAGGGCAAGCGCCGCCGCCGGTGGATGGGAAGAGGTCACGTTTGCAAGGGGAGACCTCCACTCCTTCCCGTTCAGAAATGGCTCATTCGACCATGTCTTCATCTGTTTTGTCCTCGAACACCTCCAGGCCCCCCTGATTGCCCTCCAGTCGCTGCGAGAGGTCCTGAAACCCGGCGGAACCCTGACCGTCATCGAGGGGGACCATGGATCGGCATTCTTCCACCCCGAGAGCCGGCATGCATCGGACGCAATCCTCGCTCTTGAGAGCCTCCAGAGATATTCCGGTGGGAATCCACGTATCGGCCGGGAGCTCTATCCCCTCCTCACCTCGTCGGGGTTCCATGATGTCCACGTCTCACCGCGGCAGGTATACGTCGACGACTCGAAACCCGGCCTCGTCGAAGGCTTCACCAGGCAGACGTTCACTGCCATGGTGGAAGGTGTCCGGGAGAAGGTGATAACCTCTGGAATGATGCCGGAGGAGGACTTCGACCGGGGGGTCCGCGATCTCTACCGGACAAGCGAAGGTGGCGGAACCTTCTGTTACACGTTCTTCAAGGCGGTCGCGGTAAGGTGAGATGCGAGAGGTGGAGCGGGTAGTATTTCCCGAAATTTCCGGGAGAACCGGTGAGCGAGCCGTTTGGATTTACGGCGTTGAAGATAGGTCCTTTGGATTCATATGGGAATCTGGGTTTTCCCTTTCCAATACGTGACGGGATATTCGCCTATTCGATCCTCCTGAGAACTGCCATGAGATAAGAGGCATCCTTTGATCCAAAACGGGCCCTGCTCCACTCGATCTCCCAGTCCCTCCCGTCGCAGCCTATGACACGACACGATGTGGTCTTCTCCCCAACCATTGTCAAATCGGCCATGCTCCGCCTGACCTCTTCCTCGCCGCCGGGAGAGAGGAATGACCAGAGCGGTTTGCCATGCACACCCCCCGTGCTTGTCTTTGGCGAAATGGAGCGGGCAGGCTTGTTGGCATACAGCATGGTCCCATCGGGTGTCGTGATGACCGTGGCATGAGGCGTCAGGTTCAGGACAGCATCAAGGACCTGCTCCCTCTCCCTGCGTGCCATCTCTTCGCGCTTGAGATCGGTGACATCACGGAATATCGCCCTGGTATACTGTGGTATGCCGTTTTCCATGTGGCAGTTCACGTTCCCTTCGACGTACACCTTCCTGCCGGTCTTCGATCGGAACGTGGCTTCGATGCGACCCACGTCCTCCCCGGTCATCACCCGCCCGAAAGTAATCCTGCAGTGCTCCATCGATGAGGGATCGATGATATCGAAGATATTGAGACCTGCGATCTCCTCAGGACTGTATTCCAGGGTCTTTCTCCACGCCTGGTTCACGTAGAGAAAACGCCCGTCGGGGCCGACACTCTGGATGAGGTCGTTCGCGTTCTCCAGGAGATCCTGGAGCCGACCCTCGCTCTCGGCAAGCTCTGCCCTGGCTGAAGAGAGCTTCCGAAGGGTATCCAGCCAGTGCTGCAGTTCAAGGGAAGGGAGGTTGTACCGCAATGCATCCATGGCAGGGATGTAGAAGAGGTTCTCGACCACCCTTCCCCCGAGGAGTATGAGTGGGTGGGTCCGCAGGACATCCTGGAGTACCGGGGCGGGAAAGAGATCCATCCGGTATGCACACAGGAGAAGGAGGCTCTTTTCTTTGAAGAGATGATCGAGGCCTGCCATGTCGCCTACGAGGTGCTGGCTGGAGCGCCTTGCCGAGATAGGCGGCACCTCGCGCATGATGCAGAGAGCGGGGCTGCCCGCCGATCGTGCCATCCTGACCCTTTCTGTGATAAATGCCTTGGCATTCCTGGCGGTGGCAAAGTGCCTGTGAAACTCCTCGTCCTGGTGGGAGAGGACGGTCACGTTGTTCTCTTCTGCAACCCTCCCCGTCTTCCCTATGATAAGGGGGTTTTCATCCGGCAACCTGGAAAGATAGAGGAGATGCCACCTGTTCCTCCTGCACTGGTCCAGAATGGACCCTGTCACCTCCACGATCTCCCCGGACTGCTGGTAAAGTATGGCGGCATGATCTCCAGGTGCCAGGCCACCCTGCTCTTTAATTCTCGGTGTGTTCATCCCATCCCCCTCCCGCGCCACAAGCCCCGGTATCCATGGCCTGTCACGGATAGGTACGTTCAGAAAGGTAGCACCCTCATGAAATACTTTCCGGGGCACTCCCTCCCGCCTGTGCCAGGAAAGGTCACTCTCCCCCCACCTGGCTCGTCCGTTCCGGTCCTTCCACCCGGCCAATCCGTTTTCTCTGTGCAATCCGGTACCCGGACACCACGGAGAGATGGTCACCAAATGCCAGATCCATGTCCCTGTCCCCCGAATCTACGAAGACCATGGGGGTCTCGGCGAGCTTGTGCGGTGTGGCAACGATGATGACGTTTTCTCTCCCGATCCTTCGAAGAACTGCCGGGCTCACCTGCTGAGTGCCCCTTCCCAGCACCGAGCCCTGTGCACCGATGATGCTGATGACAAGGCGGGCACTGGTTCCTTCTTCAAGAAGCCCCAGTAATCCCTCCTCGTTTAAATCCGTGGCGATGAGCCTTCCTCCTTTCACGGCATCGAAGCCGAGGAGGGTCTTTTTCAGGCCGATCTCCTCCCCGATGGCCGCAGTGGTGCTCCCCGGGCCAAGGATGTAGAGAATACCGGGGGTCCCTTCGATCACCTCCCGCATAAACCGTGCAATATCTTTCTTTGCACGTTCCTCATCAGAATCCTCGAACACCTGCTTTGTCCCCTGCACGAGGCCTGGGCGGTACGGGCTCTTTGCGATACCAAAGAGGCGGGTCCGTAGCGATCCTTCCCTGTATGCTTCCTCGTCCACGTCCACCACCTCCGCATCACGGAGGAGAAACTTGCCTCCCGGTGTGCATCCCTCGCGCACTATCCCTGCGGCTGCGCGAGGGTGAATGGCAAAGACCGCCGAGTACATCTTCACCCCTGCGGGGATTCCGAGCATGGGGACCAAGTCCCCTATCACGGAATATACATCCCTGGCAGTGCCGTCACCGCCGCAGAAGAGGATGAGGTCTGCATCCCTGTCAAGAAACGCCCTGCATGCTGCCATGGTATCCGCTGCTCCCGTCGTTTCTGAAGCGGGACGATATACTACTTCGTATCCCGGGATTCCTGCTCCTGCCAGGATATCCTCCCCCATGACCCCGGAACAGGTAATGAAATGAGCCCCGATGTCCGCGACCTGCAATATCGTCTCTGCCGCCCTCCCCGGAGCCCGGGGTACGGCACCCCTGGCAAGGGCCGCCTCAACCATTCCATCCGTCCCTTTCAGGCCCACTGCTCCGCCCATACCGGCAAAGGGATTGACCAGGAACCCTATGGTGCACATGCGCGTGAAATAACTGATGGAGGAGGGGGTGATATGTGTTGGGGTACTAATGGCAAAAAATGGGGGAGTCTTTTGTGGTAACCCGTTCTCCTGTCATGCGCCCGGGATCTTCGGGAGACGGGCAAGGGACTCGCGTATCAGCTGCTCGGGATACTCGTAATCCACGAGCTGGTTGGCATAGAACGCATCATACGCAGACATGTCAAAGTTGCCGTGCCCTGAACAGTTAAAGAGGAGGGTCTTTGCCTCTCCGCTCTTTTTGCATTTGAGTGCTTCATCGATGGTCGCCCTGACGGCATGCGAGGTCTCGGGAGCGACGATAATCCCTTCTGTCCTGGCAAACGTCTGTGCAGCATCAAAGACCTCGCTCTGATGGTACGAGACCGCCTTCATCACCCCGTCATACACGAGCCGGGAGATTGTCGGATTGTCGCCGTGGTAGCGTAGTCCCCCTGCATGGATGGAGGGCGGCACGAAGTCATGGCCGAGGGTGAACATCTTCAAGAGCGGAGTCAGTCCGGCCACGTCACCATAGTCATAGGCAAAGAGCCCCTTCGTGAGCGTCGGGCAGGATGCCGGTTCCACCGCGATGATCTCGGTTTCCTTATGCTTTCCTTTCAGCTTCTCACCGGCAAACGGGAACGAGATCCCGGCGAAGTTGGACCCTCCGCCCACGCAGCCGATTACCACGTCCGGATAATCCTCGACGGATGCGAGCTGCTCCATGCATTCCAGTCCGACCACCGTCTGGTGGAGGCAGACGTGGTTCAGGACGGAGCCAAGGGAGTAATTGGTGTTCCCGTGAGTGGCCGCATCCTCTACTGCCTCCGATATGGCGATTCCAAGGCTCCCCGTGGTCTCAGGATCCTTCTGAAGTACGGCGGTTCCGGCCTTCGTCTTCGTGCTCGGGCTCGGGATGCACTCTGCTCCCCATACCTGCATCATCGACTTGCGGTAGGGTTTCTGCATGTAACTAGACCTGACCATGTAGATGGTGCACTCAAGCCCGAAGATCTGGGTTGCGAACGCGAGGGCCGAGCCCCACTGGCCTGCGCCGGTCTCAGTTGCAATGCGCTCGGTCCCGGCTTTCATGTTGTAATAGGCCTGCGGAACCGCGGTGTTGGGCTTGTGGCTCCCGGGTGGGCTCACTCCCTCGTACTTGTAGTATATGTGGGCGGGAGTCTTCAGATACTTCTCCAGACGGTGAGCGCGGTAGAGCGGGCTCGGCCTCCAGAGCCTCAACACGTCCTGCACATCGGAAGGAATATCGATGGTGCGTTTCTGGCTCATCTCCTGGAGGATAAGTTCCATCGGGAAGATGGGGGTCAGGTCTTCCGGGACAAGCGGTTTTCCCGTGGCCGGGTGCAGCGGGGGATCAAGCGGGGTAGGGAGGTCTGGCAGTATATTGTACCACTTTTTGGGCATGTGGTCCTCATCGAGAACGATCTTGGTGTGCATACTCATCGTTTGCCGTGTATAAATATATACATTGTTGTACAATTATGATTATTGGTGGCGGGTATTCTGGTGTTCTAAAATTGCAAATATCTCGAATATGGGTTATTCAGGGGCCGAGGAGGTGGGTTGCCTCTTCCTCTGAATCGCAGATGGTAAATATCCTGGAGAACCCGGTCAGGTCAAAGACCTCCTGGACAAATGGCTTCATGGCGCAGAGGACAAGGTTCCCTTCCGCCTTTTTCAGCCGTTTCATTGCCGCGAGGAGGACTCTCAGGCCTGCGCTGCTCATATAGTCCACTGAGGAGAGGTTCACCACTATCCTCCTGTGCCCTTCATCGATTGCCTTTGAGAGCTCCCCCTCGAGCATTGGCGCCGAGGCCGCGTCGATCCTGCCGCAGGGCGCGATGATGCGGTGCCCTGCCGGCACAGGTTCCTCCATCCTGCAGGGGACTTCGCCTATTGCCGTATCCGAACTCTTTCCAGCCGCGGGATATTCAATGAATACAGTGGTACTCCCCCGTGTCGAAGATACGCTGCAGCTCCCGTTGGAGAGGCTGCAGCTTCTCGCCGCGAAACGCCGCACGTTCTCTTCCGTGAATGCCGAGGATGCCGGGAACTGAAGCTTCACCCAAACCTGGTCTTTCGTGCATCCGGTTGCAATGTGCAGGCTCTGTGCTCCTGCAACCGAGACCTTCTCGAGGATATACAGGAAAATGTCCCCGAAGCGTTCCCGGTCCATCATCGCAGGCGGCAGGTTTCCGCCAGGAGAATACTCTATCTTCAGGTGCTCGAATGGGTTGACGTACGCAATCCTGACTGCAAGTGCCCGGGCAAACTCCTCCTCTGTCTGAGCCTCGATGATGCCTTCCTCCTCGTAGGGGGGGCGGGAAATAGCCGCAACTACCTCCCCTATGGCAGCAGAGAGGTCGGTCGCGGCAAGATCGATCCGCGGCCGGAATCCCCTGAACGTGACAGTGTAATCCTCGAGCAGCCTGCCTACCCGGCTCACGAGAGAGAGATCGAGCACCGATCCGAGCATCTCCCCCCGGTACACCTTCTCGAGTTTCTGGGAGATCTGGTTCGCCTTGAGCGCCAGGTGTATCTCGAGCGCCTGCCCGGAGTGGAAATCAAGAGAGAACCTGTTGAAATCAGAGAGGATCTCATCGACAAGATCGCTGTTGATCAGCCCCCGGAACCTCTCCGCCTCCCCCGACTCTTCGAGCTCGTCAAGCACGTGGGCCACATACACGAGCCTGCCGGCAATGATCGTGAAGAGGCGATCCACCTCACCCATCAGCTCTCCCGCATATGCCGCGGTATCCTTCACCCACTCAGGATTCACGATCTCGATCCCCTCGAGGCGCGAGGCCTCCTTCTTCATTGCCTGGAGCGTGCGGGTGGTTGTTGCGGCATCCAGCGGACGTCCGTGCCCTGGAAGGCAGACGGTGATTCCACCCTTCTGCAGGAGCGCGATCACCTGGTCCAGGGTGAAGAGGAGAGCTTTTAAGTCCCATCCCTTCAGTCCTGCAACTCCCGGTGCGGTGGAGAAGAGGAGGTCTCCCAAAAAGAGCGTCTCCCCCATACGGATGCAGATGCTGTCCGGGCTGTGACCAGGTGCAGGGTAGAACTCGATCATCGTATCTCCTTCCAGCGGCAGCGTCTGCCTCGATATGGTGAGTCCTCCTCCCAGCGGAAGGGTGTCCAGGCAGGTGATCACCGAAGACCCGGCGATGTTGAGTATTTCATCCCTGTGTTCTCCCCCGTTTCTGGATGGCAGGAGCCTGATGTCGATCGTTATCGTCCCCACCTCCTGGCGAATCAGGTCCGCGATGGTGGCCGCGCGGTCACGGCTCTCCAGCGCCCGCGCACCTGCCTCCTGGACCGCGACCAGCATGTGGGGAAGCGTCCGGAACCCCGGGTGGTGCAGGAGCTGGTGGCAGTGGTCGAGGTGGACGTGCGTAAGGCAGATCAACACCGGTCGCGGCTTTTCTGTGATCAGCTTTCGTATCTCTCCAAGAAGAGTATCTGCCTGCCC
>DUGV01000155.1 GCA_013331225.1 Methanolinea sp. | reverse complement strand
AAGGGCCACCCTCCCACCATTTCCCGCAAAGGCCCTTCGTCCCCCATGCGACAATTCCGCAATGCATAAGAGATGCACGGCGGAACCACTCATCCAAGGATGGTGGATGATGAGACCGACTCTCCTTCTACTGCTGCTCGGACTGCTCGCAGGGGCGATATTCCTTGCAGGATGCACAGCCCCCCAGGCGACTGAATCACCTGCAGCCCCGCACGTGACCGCACCCCCTGCGACTGCACCCGGAGACCTGATGTTCCTCACCGAGGACTATCCCCCGCTCAATTACGTGGAGAACGGGACAATAAAGGGGATATCCGTTGACCTGCTCCGCGGGGTGCTCAAACGGATGGGTAACACCGTTGCCTCTGATCGCATCACGGTGCTCTCGTGGTCGCAGGCCTACGAGACGGCTCTCTCCCGCAACAACACCGTGGTGTTCGCCACCGTGCGGCTCCCCGAGCGCGAGCACCTCTTCAAGTGGGCGGGCCCGCTCGGCTCTGACCGGAAGGTGCTCTTCTCGATGAAGGACAGATCCCCCGTGATCACCTCCCCTGCTGACCTGGACCGCTACCGGATCGGGGTGGTCAGGGATGACTCCGCGCACCTCCAGCTCGTGGGGCTTGGCATGAACGCGTCCCGGATCATCGCCTATCCCACGATCCGCTCCCTCATCTCCGCGATGCAGGACGGAACGCTCGACCTGTGGTGCTACGGCGAGACCGTTGGCAGGTACCATGCGGGGAAGGTGACCGGCGATCCCAATGCATTTTCCGTCGTCTACACGCTCGAATACCAGGACCATTACTATGCCTTCAATAAGAACACACCGGACGAGTTCGTTGCCAAGTTCCAGGCGGCCCTAGACGGCCTCAGGTATGAGCCGGACGAGACCGGGATCACCGAGTACCAGCGGATCATGTATAAGTACCTCGGGGTCTCCTGCACCCCGGAGCCGCCCATATCGCGTGAACAGGTGGTGTCGCTCGTGGACTACACCGCGGATGCGCTGATGCAGGACGCCCCCGGGACAATCGCACGTATCAACGCAGGCGAACACCCGTTCTGGGACCGCGAAACCCGGGCCCTCTATGTCTTTGTATACGACACGAACGTGACCATCGTCGCGGAGGCCGATAATCCCCAGCTGATCGGGGTGAACATGAAAGGGAAGACCGATGTCGCCGGCACCCCGTTCAGGGACCAGATCGTGGAAAGGGCCCTTGCCGAGGGGACCGGCTGGGTGGACTACATCTGGATGGTCCCCGACCGAAACGGCGTCTATTACAAGTCGGCGTACTTCAGGCGTGCAGAAGGGAATGATTCCCGGACCTACGTTGTCGCAAGCGGGATGTATACGCCATGTGGACCGGTGGCGTGAACCTGGGGGAGGAATAGTTACATGCTCGCAGCACCTGCAACCTGCCATGAATAGGAGATCTTACCGACAGGAGTGGCTGCCTGGAAATCACCTTCTCCTTTTTTGCCCCTTGCTTGTGCACCTTTCGCGGGTAACGATATTCACGAAACAGGGTTTGCCATTGAGGCCGCCAGAGGCATGGTTCCAATTTATTGAGGTTACCGGTCGCGGGGATTCTTCATTTTTGCAGGATTTTTGGTCTATCTCGGTTTTTCGCACCCATAGGAATTTTGGGGACACATTTATCAACTCTTGGGAAATGAATGCAAATGATCATACCACTGCCCGGTGCAGAGCGATTCTGACGCGGGGATGTATATGATAACGGGGGGAACGACATGTGGATACGAGTAAAATCAATTCATTGTGTAAGTACTGGTCCAGGAGAACTCACCGAGGAACCATTTTTTATAGTTAGCAGATATCCAGGGAATGCCCTGTCCGAAACGTGGGGGCCATTTTCGATTCGGGATGGCCAGACCACACTCCTAAATCGACTCATTGAAAATCCACCGGGTAACACTGTGCAAATAACACTATTCGATTCTGACGAACCAGGCCATCACGGGGGAGGTCCACATGACGATCATCTCGGAGAGATCAGGGTAGACTCCAGTGATACAAGAGGATCATTCAACGCGATTTTCCCACACTATGAAGGGATGCATGGCGGCAGGAGCCGCCAGAGGGAATACATCATCTATTATGATCTGATTGATGATGAACGCGATCTGCCTGTGAAGCCGTATCTCCTGCAGTTGGTCAGCCTCCATTGCAGAGATGCCCAGGAGCGAAAGGATCGGGTGTTCATCACCGTTGATGGCGAGAGGGTTCTGGGACCCCGAAATATGAAAACAGGCGATATCCTCCCACTTGTGAGCAGTGTGGACCCGATCCCAATCGGCAGTGCTGCGACAATTGAGCTATGGGAACAGGATAGCAACAGAAATGATAAATTTGGCTCGTTCACACTCGTGATTCGCAGTGATTTCAATTTTGATCGCCCTCTTGATCCTATTCGATTTCACCGCGATAAGGGGATAACAGGAGACGCAACGTATAACCTATATTACAGGGTTACTCCGTCGTCGTAGATTTTGGCATGAGAGGCAGGGTTCCCCCGAACATGCGCTGCAGAGTGGAGGTGGGCCATGGGGTTTTTTTCTCCTCTTGCACGCACCTGGTCACTTTGATTATGCATACAGAGGGGAATAATTCGAATGGATCAGGTGTTCGGGACGATCTATTCCAGAATGACAAAACCAGGATTATGCAGATTCTCCTTACCCGCTATGTACCTTGCAAGGTTTTGATGCTTTAATTTGAGCATGGGTAACCGCATGCGCTCAGGAGCACCGGGCACTCTGAATACTCCAACGGCGTAACTCCGATTTGCATCAACCACTGCATCCGGGATATTCGCTGCTGACCCCTGAAGCGTTACCCTGATGCATCCCGGCAACGAACAATGATTCGCATACCCGATGGAGGAGCGCATGGAAAAAATTATGCTTGGCCCGATGCCGTATATGAGTGTCATGCCCACGGTGCTCGTGGGTGCAAATGTTCAGGGAAGGCCCAACTACATGGTCGCTGCCTGGGCGACTGTCGCGTGCATGGCGCCGCCGATGGTCTGTGTCGCGATCAACAAGGGGCGGTATACCTGGAAGGGAATCGAGGAGAACAGGACCTTCTCGCTGAACGTGCCCTCGGTATCCCAGGTTGTCGAGACCGACCACTGCGGCCTCGTCTCCGGTGCCCGGGAGGACAAGTCCGGGGTGTTCCGATCGGTATACGGGACACTCGGGACTGCACCGATGGCCGCGGAGTGCCCGGTCAATATCGAGTGCGAACTGTTCGAGTCAGTGGACTGCGGGAGCCACCTGCTGGTCATCGGGAAGGTCGCGGAGATCCATGCCGCGAAGTCCTGCGTGACCGACGGGGTACCGGACATCCGGAAGATCGACCCGATCATCTACGCGCAGCACGCCTACTACCGCGTGGGGGACGATGCGGGAGAGGCGTTTTCAGCCGGGAAGAAGTACAGGAAGGGGTGATTTTCGAGTTCCTGGAACAGGCAGGATGACCCACAACTGCCTTGAAAGAATCCGGGGAATTCTTATCCGGGATGGGGAGTCAACGAGCAGCGGCTCATCGTGCATATGATATGGGGGTTCCCCCGTGACCGCACGCTTGCCCGGGTGGGGAGCATGAGTGAGTGCGGAGGAGTCCGGGGATGCGTTGGGTGGACCCGGCGAGGCGTGCACAATCCATTTATACTTCCCTCTGAGATTCATTCCGTATGTCAGAAAGACCGTTGGGAGTTTCCGTTCTCGGAGTCCTCTGGATCTTCATCGCATGCATATGGTTCGTCGCCGCCATCCTGGGGGTCGCCGTGCTGGCAGGACTTGGCTTTCCCGGACTTGGTGCGATCGCTGGAGTGATACTCGTCTGCATCGCAATCGTCGACCTCCTGCTCGGAATCGGGTGTTTCAGAGGATGGGGCATTGTCTGGACAGTAGGCGTCCTCATGATGGTGATCAACATCATATTCGGGCTCATGACCCTGTTCTCGGCCTGGATTTACGGCGTGCTCAGCATCATAGTCTTGGCGATCATCCTCTGGTACTTCTTCCAACCCCAGGTGAAGAAGTACTTCGGGAAGGCATGAAAATTCTCCTTTATTTTTAAGAGGACAGAGGGTTCCGGCCTTTTTTCATAGTTTCTTCTGACGGTCCCACACAAAAAAATTGTATCGGAAAGCCCTGGGAAAGTTACCAGGAAGGTTTTCCCACCCCGATTTCCATCAGGTCCTCCCCGATAATCAGCCGCCCGGTGAAGTTATGCTGGGCCTGCAGGAGGTGCGACGTGGGAGTGTTGCCGGGCACGATGTGGTTGAGCACGAGGGTGTCAACGCGGCAGTCTCTTGCGACCGATCCGACCATGTCGATCGTCGTGTGGGAGGTCAGCAAATGCGTCTTTAACGCGTAGGCAGGGGTGTCCTCGTCGGGGAATCCCATCCTCTGGTCGATCCAGGCACGGTCGATGACCTCGTGGACGAGGATGTCGGCCCCTTCGCCGAGCTTCTGGAGATTGCCTCGGGTATCAGGGCCGGTGTCGCCCGAGAAGACCACGGACCCATCATCGGTGTCGAACCGGTAGGCAAACGTCGGGAACACCTGGTGGTGGTCGACGAGGGCCGCGGTCACCACGACGTTCTCATCCCTGTACACTTCGAACGGGTCCATTGGTGCGCAGGTTGTCCCATTGGCGAGATCCACTTCGGGAACAGGGAATGAGATATCGCCGGGCCCGGTGCCGCCGATTTCCCTGACTTCGACCAGTTTCGTGAAATCGCGGTAGGCGTTGTCGAGTGTCATGTCGTTGATGGTCTGGGCATAGGCCTGCCAGATCAGGCTCGTCATCAGCCTGGTCCCGGGGGTGGGGGTGACAAGGGCGGGGTCAGCGCTGTCCGTGTAGACGATCGTGCCCCCTCTGTCAAGGTAATGCGACCTGTCTATCTCACACATTCCCCGGTCGGCAGGGCCGATGACCACAAGGGGCACGATCGATACCACTCCGGTGGCAGGATCAGTCCGGGTGCCGAGGCCCGCCCCCGGGCCGATCAGGAGGAGGGAAGGATAGTCCGCGATATGGTCCTGGTGGAGGTGCGAAAAGAAGAGTGCCCGCGCCTTCTCGAGGAAGGTAGAGGTGGAGCCCATCTCCTGGCCGACCAGTGGATGGCCCGGGTTGAAGGCCTCCGAGAGCCGGGAGGTCGAGCCCTGCCCGAGATCGATGATATAGAGGGTGTCGCCGACCACGAGGGCTGACGAGGAACTCGCACGGTCCGTTCCCGGGTACCATGTCACGCCCCCGGTCGTCCCCAGGAGGACGAGCCGCGTGTGGTACTTTCCTCCCGTGGAGGGAGAAGGATACCCGCCCGGCTGGTTCTTTCTGGCGGTCGCCTCATCCTGGACCTTCTGCATTTTTTCGATCGTGTCACCCGTCGGTTTTGTGACAGTCGTCTGGATGTTCGTTGCCCCCGATGCCGCAATGCCTGCCGTGATCACGATGACCAGGAGGCAGATTCCCAAGAGTGTTGTTCTATCCATGGAAAAGAGCCACTTCCTGAATGAATAGGAATCTCTCGAAAAAGGTGGTAAAGGTTTCCCGTTGGAGAAGGACATATCCTTCAGGTCCGCATGTGCTCCGCGTGATTCTCCCTGGAGAGGCCGGGGAAAGGGGATTGAACGGCACTACAGGCAGGGTTTAAAAGACCCGAAGCGTCCCGGCCGGCACCGAATTCCTAATAAGGAGTATGGACCATCTGATTGTGACGAATCCCGGGGGGAGAATTCCATGGTGCCAATGACCCGTTCCTGCCTTGTCTTCACGGTGTTTGCAGTGCTGGTCATCGTGCAGGGGGTCTCCCCGGCATCGGTTTCCATCTCCCCTGACCAGGTTATGCAGGGAGACCAGGTGACCATCACGATCGGGGACCTTTCGGACGCCTGCGCTTTCTCAATCCGGATCGACGGCACTTTTGCGGCGGCACAGGGGAACCCGTTCTCGTTCGGGGTAAGGGACTTTCTCCTCCCATTTACCTTAAACGACGGCTCCATCTCTGCGACGCTGTGGAACACCGAGACCAACATGATGACGATCAGGAAGGGTGACACCGAGGTGAGGAGAGTAGGGCTCTCCCAGGACGGGGTGTTCTCAACCGCCACGACTGGCACCATACCGGGAGGGACCTACGATCTCATCTCCCTTGGGGGTGAGGCGGCACCGGGAGCCACCAACATCGTGGCCTCCCTCTCGATTGAGGGGAGCAAGTCCGGCCCGGATGACTCGGCGATCACGTTCTTCGTCGAGGGGGTGACTGACGGGAATGTCACGATCGCGGTCCTTGTCGACGGGGAGACGGAGCTCTTCCGTACCCTTCCCATCGGAAACCCGATCACGATCACCCCCACACCCACCACCCCTGCCCCGACGCCGAC
>DUGV01000151.1 GCA_013331225.1 Methanolinea sp. | reverse complement strand
GATACGGAAAACGACAACACCATCGTCGCATCCGGGACAGGGTCCGTCATCGGGACCCCTGACCGTGCCCAGATATCGCTTGCGGTAGAGACCGAGAACGCAAATGTCCAAATCGCCCAGGCCGAGAACGCCGCCCGCATGAAAAAGGTGATGGACGCCCTGACCGCTGCCGGTATCCCTACAGACGCCCTCAAGACCACCGGGTACTACATCTACCCCGTCTACGAGGATTCGAAACTCTACGGCCAGAAGGTCAGGACCTACCGTGTCACAAATACCCTGACCGTCACGCTGCACGACGTCTCGAGGGTTGGCGAAGTGATCGATATCGGGGTTGCACATGGCATCAACCAGGCAAGCTCCATCCAGTTCCTCCTCTCTGACGAGCAGTCCCAGGTCCTCAGGACCGAAGCACTGAAGGAGGCGTCCGCGAGGGCAACGGCCGATGCAAAAACAGTTGCCGATGCACTCGGCGTCAGCATCAGGTCGGTGAAGTCCGCCCAGATCGGCGGCGGGTATTACCCTGTCGCGTTCCAGAACTTCGCGATGGCCGACTCCATGTCCGGAGCAGCATCGACGCCCATCCAGCCCGGTGATATCACGGTGACAGCAACAGTCACGGTGACGTACTGGATCTCATAAACAGGAAGGAGCAGGGGGATGCCCTTATCAGGGCGGACTGCCGGCAACCATCCCCATCCGCCCCGAAAAAGCTCCTCACTCGGAGGCCTGCCGGGGAGTGTAGTAGACCGTGCAGAACGAGTTGAAATCCTTGAGCACGTTCCTGCAGCCGGTATGTGTAATCATGAACTCTATAAACCAGGGAATCGTGCTCGCAAATGCGCTGGTGCTCGCATTCTGGGTTATCTCATGGATCCTGGCTTTATTTCACCTGGATTATTGGACAGATCGCGAGCGATCGCTTGAGGGGATCCGACAGGAAATTGCCAAATGAAAACGGGGAATAACTCCCACTTCCCCCGTGTGAGGCCGTTCCCATCCGGGATTGGGCCATCGCACCAGGTCATCCCAGAAAGTAACGAACCGTCCACTGGGTCTTCCGGACCCACCCGATATACCGGAATACCCGCAGCCATCCCAGTTTCTCTTCGTCAGAATCGAAGTAGCTCCATTCTCCGAGGAACCTGATCCCGGGGTGCCACTGTTCCATCTCACGGCCATCCCGGATGCCGGATTGGAACACCGCTTCCCTCCCAAGGTGCCCCCTTTCATGCATTTTCCAGTCAATGAGTGTTTTTAGAGGTTTTTTCAGCCAGAACGAGTTCACCACCTCGCAGATGAGCTCGGAGCCGGGAAAGGTCTCCCGGAGCTGCAGGACCAGTGATCGTACGCGCTCCCCCTCCAGGTACATGAATACTCCCTCGGCCATGAAGAGAAACGGCCCCTCCAGTCCTAAAAGCATGCGCATCCAGCGGAAGTCCAGAACGGAGGAGGCGATGAAATGATAGCGTTCTGTCTCCCGGAAGAACCGCCTCTTCAAATCGATAATCTCGGGCAGGTCAAGGTCATAGAAGAACACAGTTCCCTCGTCAATACGCAGAAAACGGGAATCGAGCCCGCAGCCGATATTCACAATCACCCCGCCCGGGTGCATGGCCAAAAAATCCCTCGCATATTCATCGTATTTTTTTGCCCGGATCGCGATGTGAATGACAAGGTTCCGGTCGATTCTGCCAGAGGCGAGCCTCCTGTCAAGGGGGTCCTCCGATCGGGAGAGTGTCCTGTTCAGTTCGGCCGTAATTTCCTCCGCCTTTGGATCGTGAAGGATGGGATGTTCCGACCGGGACTCTATCGCATGACAATAGAGCGTAACAAACGAAGTGGCTGGGACATCGCCGATTTTGTGCTCCATCTCTCTTCCTCCTTGGTATATCCGGATCAGGCTCTCCAGGTAAAGGTCCGGCGGATTTTTTATTTCGCAGGGAGATTGGCTGTCCCCTTCAGCAGTTTTTCCAACTGCCTCCGGTGGAGGACCGCCGAACAGTGGCGAACGAACAGGTCAAGGACGTCGAGGTTTCCTGGAGATACCCCGGCTGGAAGAATAATCACCGTGATGCCGTTCACCTTGCCCCCCCAGGAAAGCCCTGTCCCGATCACTTTCCCAAAGGGAAGCTCATCTATTTTCTCCAGGATTCCTGGCGGGAGCTGTCCGAATGTGATGGCATCGATCCCTCCATCGATCTCAATAAAGGCTTTTGGCAGCATTGCAGAGAAATCCTCACCGGCCGGCCGCAACTCGATACCGACGACAGGGCGGCCGAAGATCCCTTCGATCGCGGCAAGTACCTGGGAAGGACCGCGGACGGCTTCCACCCTGACAATCCTGTCGTTGTGCATGGAACTGATGAGTACAACGGCTCCCTCCGGAGAGAGAGTGGACACGATGTCTGCAATGAACAAAAAGGCGTCAGCATCCGGCGGCAGGTCTGCGAATTCGCTTGATTTCTCAGACACGAACCTGATGTCCCCGACGTAGGACTCAAGTTCCATCCTGACGCGTCTCTGCCGGGAGAGATCGGTGAAGCTTGCGATAAATCCAACTGGATCTCCTTCCTCGTCGGTCATCGTGCTGACGGAGACCCGGGCATCAAAGGTCGTGCCGTCCTTGCGCAGTGCGGTCGCCTGGCCGATCCATGTCTTCTGTTCGATCAGGTCGAGGATGTCTTCGGGTGAGACGCCGGGAGATACCACAAAGTCGGAGACGTGCCTTCCCACCACCTCGCTCTCGTCCGCGTATCCCCAGGCTGCGAGACCCGCCGGGTTCGCGTACTGGATCCTTCCGTCCGTGTCGCAGAGTGCGAGGGGGCAGAGCGTGGACCGGACAGCCGCCTCCCTGGTCCGCAGCACGGACGAGATCTTCCTCTGCTCGCGCTCGGCACGCCGCCTCATCACCGATTCCCGGATTGCATGCTCGAGCTGGATGAACTGGGAACGAACACTGATCCCCTTGGGGAGGAAGAAGTCTGCCCCGCTGGTGAGGGCGTCGATGATGACGTCCTCCTCGCCGTGATCTGAAAAGAAGAGGAACGGGGTCCGCTGATCGGTCTTCCGGACATGCCGTAAAAACTCGATTCCGTTGCACTCCGGCATGTTGTAATCTGAAATAATTGCATCGTAGGTGTGTGTCAGGAGCATCGTCTTGGCAACGTATCCCGATCTTGCGGTGTCGACGACAAGTTCTCCAGACTTTTCCAGGTAGAGCTTCCCCAGTTCAAGAACTGTAGTGTCATCATCCACGTGCAGTAACCGGATCACAAAATGCCTCAGAGAGATACGGAAAAATTACTGTTGGTTTATTTAAATATTTTTATATGAATTTCCTTTAACACTCATCCCCAAAAGAAAGTGAACATTTAGAGAAAGGCTGTAAATGGACCATCTGGGCGTCACTCTTTTCCGGGAGTACTCCCACAATTCTTCCCGGGACTACCATGAAGACCCTTATCTATTACTTCACCGGCACGGGCAACTCGCTCGCGGTTGCAAAGGGGCTCTGCAGCCGGATCGGCGACTGCGAACTCATTCCCATCGCCTCTTTGATAAAGGATCCCGGCCCGATCGTCCCGGATGCGGACCGGGTGGGGATCGTCTGCCCTCTCTACTTCTTCGGCCTCCCTGCAATCGTCGCGGAGTTCTCCAGCTGCCTCGACCTCTCAAACACAGATTATGTCTTCTCTGTCATCACCATGGGCGGCTCGGGCGGAACTGCGGCGCTCCGCCAGCTCGACGGAATCCTGAAGGAAGCGCCGGCAAGAAGGGGTCTTGATTCGGGCTTTTCTATCAGGATGCCCGGGAACTACATCCTGATGTATGATTCCCTCGGGCAGGAGCAAATCGGGAGGACCATCCGGGCTGCCGATCGCCGCATGGAGGAGATCGCGGACAGGGTGAAACAGGGCTTCCGAGAGAAGCTGGCATGGTCACCAATCGCTGCCCTCATCCATCACCTGATGAACCCCCGGTTCATACACGGGGTGCACGAGGCCGATAGGAAATTCACGGTCGACGACCGGTGCACCTCCTGCAACACCTGCGTCGAGGTCTGCCCCGTAGAAAACATTCGGCTTGAGAACGGCCGCCCTGTCTGGCTTCACCGCTGCGAACAGTGCATGGCCTGTATCCAGCTCTGCCCCACGAATGCAATCCAGGCGAAGAAGACCGAGGGGAGGCGGCGGTACCGGCATCCGGAAATCGGGATCGGGATGTTAAAGGAGCACGCCAGGAGGTAAAACCCTCTCTTTTTTCTTGAAAGTTTCGCACTCACAAACCCAAACCTTGCCAGGATAAGAGTTGTTGATGCAATGCAGGCCAAGAAGACACCCATAGCCTGCACCGCCAGGACCAATTGTCTAAAAAATGGTGACGGTACCGACCTGGGGCTTCTCCCCATGAGCCCCGATACTCATGATGCCTTTTTACAAAGAGACCATGGAACCTTCAAGCGGGCCGTTTGTTTTGCGCACTCCTGAAAGGATAAATCCGATCCCTGCACCATTCCAGATATGGCAGAATGCCAGGGGACGACGCTCATCCCAATCGGGAGAGTGGATCCGATCATCCTCGCATGGCTCAAGGAAGATCTCCCGAAGGGCCTCTCCATTACTGTGACAATAACCCCTCCCCTCCCGCTCACTCCTCGTCATTTCTTCAAAGAGAGGAACCAATACCTGGCGGACGGCCTTCTCGCCGAGTTAACCACTCTGAATCCTGATGGGAACACTCTCTCTCTGGGCATTGTGGACGCGGATCTCTTTTCAACCGGGCTGAACTTCGTCTTCGGCATTGCCACCACAGGAAGGGCGCTCATCTCAACCTTCCGGCTTCGGCCCGAAATCTACGGGATGCCCCCGAACCCTGGGCTGTACCGCAGGCGGGTCCTCACTGAGGCGGTCCACGAACTGGGGCACTCGCTCGGTCTCCCTCACTGCGAGCATCCCGGCTGCGTGATGTTCTTCTCCAACTCGATCGCTGACACCGATCGGAAGGGTCCTGAGTTCTGCTTCCGGTGCAGGCGGCGGATTGAGTGGATGGGGAAGTTGAGGGAGGGACAACCGGATTAGCCCACATTCAGGCATCAACGACACAGGCGGCAGATACATGTAACCTCTTCCATCCCCGACCCGGCCCCCCGTTTCAGCGCTTGTTCCACCAGAGAATCACGAGTCCCCCTGCCAGCGCGACCAGAATGAAAAGCGGCGATAGCGCTACGTTTGCAGATGGCTGCAATGTGGAAACAGGTTGTTTCTGTGCGGAAGGGAAGGCTATACGGGAGATCGTGTCGGCAGGGCCGTAGACCGAGACCCCACGGTCGTTCTGCTCGTCAACCGAGAGAACGACAAATGGTCGTGGTTCCGTCGTATACGGCACTGTTCCCTCAAGGCTGATGCTGACGGACACCTGCCGGTCAACACTGTAGGAGAGGAGGTACCCGGGCACTCTCACGACCTGCCCTTCCGCATGGGGAACTTCCACCCTTTGCTGGCCCGCGATGGCGACAACATCCCAATGCGGGTTTTCCAGTTCGGTGCCGAGGACAAGTTCGTCCCACTCAACGAAGGTCGTTGTCGGGCCAGGGGGGATGATCCGGACTGTCGTGGTGAGCGATAAGGGCGTTCCCGCCGAATAGGACTCTTTATCCGGCACTATAGTCACGTTCTCTATCGGGTGCCCCGCCGATACCGGGAGGAGGATGAGCGCGAGAAAGCCCAGGAGAAGGAGGATTCGGAGCGGGTTCATATTGGGCATAGTGTATGTAGGGGAATAAATACTATTGGGTGGATAATACTGGCCCCGACCCGGTTCCCCATGTCCGGAGACACACTCATCCAGGAAAAAAAGTTGGTGCGCTCAACGGGGTGTATTATGTCCCTCTGCACATTCCAGGAAGTCCTCGATATCCCTGATAAATTCCCGTGTCCCACTCTCTATCTGCGCCGTCAGCGAAATCAGATCGTAAAAATCGGGGCGTTCCGCCAGCGTGTATTCGAGGATGGAATCTCCACCCCGAATCGTTTCCGGCATGCGGTACCTGTTCCATCCGCTCTCCTGGAACATCTTCCAGTAGTGAGCCTGGACCTGTTTATTTGATCCTGCCAGCCAGGCCTCGAAACTGCATGTTTCATGGAGGAACACAATCGCGACCTTGAGTTTTCGCCGCCTGAACGTATCCGGGACCACGGACAAATAGGTCATATCCATGTAACCAGGATAGAGGTTCCCGGATACGGTGTATTCCGGGAACTCTTTCTGGAAATGGGTTCTCAAACCCATGAGGTATTCCATCAGTCCCCGGTATGCCTCCCTTATCACCCCTTTTTTCATCTGTGTCCGGTATTCGTCCATACATTCGTGGAATGGTTTCATGGATGTATCTCCTTTTGGACCGGCAAACAGTATGAAAGATCAGCCATTCCCGCACCTATCCTCTCTCTGCTATCACCATCACTCTCCATTCGGTTCCATGCAGCGAGACCGTATCCCAGTAGGTCTCCTTCTCGACCACCACGTCCGATCCGGTACGGTAGAATGAGAACGTCGCATATCCGGAGCGTTCGGTCGAGTACCGGCGTGCGAGATCGAGTATCCCGGGGAAGCGGGCAAACGTCGTCTCGTTGAAGGTCGGCTTCCCAACAAGGGCCGGGTCAGGGTGATAGAGGATTTTCCCGTCTTCCTGGGCGACGTTGAAGATGAATGGCGCATACGCCATTGCCACGCCTGCAGCAGNNATCAGTGCACGCGGTGAGAAGGTGGTGCTGACGACGCCAAGGAACTCCCCGTCACGGGAGAAGACCGGGTGGGCGATCGCAACACCTTCCCCTCCCTGGGCGAGCGTGAAATGCTCGCTCATCAAAGGTTTTCTGGTCGCGATGGCCTGCCGGACATGCTCCTGGTCAAGAAGGCTTTGGCCGACAATCACTTTTGCGCTCCCGGGCTCGGCGGCACGCACGGTCCCGTTCGTGTCATAGGTGATCTCACTGATGACAGCAGGATGGAACGACACCAGGTCAGCGAGGATGGCATCCGTTGCAGGCCTAAAGAGGCCGGAAGTCCCGATCGCGCCGGCGGAATTTGAAACCGCGATGTCGAGGGCATCGAGGGTGTCCTGCGTGGTGCCGGCCACGGCTCCAAGGAGTGGTTGCATGAGGGCATGGCGGGGGCCTTCCTGGACTGTGGGGGGGTGCTTCTCCTGCAGGCAGCCTGCGCCGGCGAGGAGGAGGGCGAGTATAGAGATGAGGATGAAGAGGGTTGAGCAGATGCGGGTCATTGGAAAATAGTGTAGATGAGTGGCATGTTGTGCCTTGCGGATCTGTGTGTCATGATTGAAGGAGGGAATCATATATGCCGGAGGGTTCAGGCGGGAACCAGAGGATGAATCCAGATGCTCATTTGTGTTACGGGATCGGGAATGTCCAGGAGATGTTGTGTGCAATGTAACCGCGGATACAAAAACAGGGGAGGTGCCAGATGATTGTAGTGAGTGGCTTCATCCAGAAACTTTTTACACTTGAATAACGAGGTCGCCTTGCAATGAAGTACCTTGTCCTTGTGGTGATACTGCTCTTCTTCTTTGCGTGTGCAGGGTGCACCTCGCCGGCTGGAAAGCCCCCTGCCGGATCGGAGAATGACCGTGCGACCGCGGGGACGGCTTTGTCCACGCAGGTCCCCGCGACAACGGGGCCGCTCGCCGCCCAGCCTGAGACTCCCCCAGGAAACGCCTCATCTGGTTCTGGCCAGGGAGGAGGACCATCAGCCACCGGTATAGCACCCGGAACCTCCACTCCCGCTACACCCGCTCACGCGAACGCAACTCCTTCAGGGACGATAATTACCCCCGCCACCTCGCCATCAATTTCATCCACGCCCCCCTCTCCTCCTCCCGTGAGCATCGTGATTCCTGTTCCCCCGGTGCTGCCTGCGACGACACTGGTGCTTCCTTCGGTGCCGGCTCCTGCCACTCCGTCCCCTGCCGCGACCGCATCTCTGCCGACCCCTGTCCCCCCAATCTCCACNNCCCCTGCCAACCAGACCACGATTCCCACCCCGATATCACCAACGACGAGGCCGACATAGCGGTCGTGACTGTCTCCTGGCACCCCGGATATATAAAACGCCGGGGAGTCTGACTCTCATCAGAGCACACGATTATTGACTGAAACCCTTCTGTGCGGCGATATCTTCGAATTTCGCGTAGGGGTGTAGGTACCTCGCGTTCACCGATGTGCACGACTTCAGGCCGGGGATGTTCCTGATCTGAACGGCCTTCCGGGGGAAGAAGTGAGATGCATGCAACGCACATGTAGCAGAAGACGTCCTTCTGCCAGGCGGGCCGCTCCCCCTCCATCCTTATATTCCCAGAGAGACACACCTTCCCGCAAATCCCGCAACCCCGTGCAGTTCGAGTCCGCGGAGAAGTACTGAACGCCCCCGATATACTCCGAAGAGCGTCATCCCGGCCATGACCCGTCCCATGGTGAAGGGACCGACCGGGATGGTGCACGTCGTATCCTGTTCACGGAGAGGTTTTTTTTGTGCTGCCGCCTCCACGATGACATACAGTTTCGCAAGCGCCGCCTCTTCGAGTGCCCGGGAGCTCGGGTTCCGTCGGGACCTTGGTACCCCTCCCGCCGGGATTCGTTGTTGCCCATGTTGAGGATGGAGTGCGCATCCAGCCGCTTACCATGCCCTGCCAGGAGACGGTCAATCAGCGGGAAGCCACAGAACGTCCTTCCCTGGCGGGTGGCGACGGCGGACAGGTACTCTGCCGAGGGGAATTTCGCCTTCCGGAGAAACCGCCTCACCGCGATTGGAATCGTGAGGGCATGGACAGGGAAGACAAAACCGACCGTGCTGGCACTGGATTGGATGGATTCCTCGTCAAGCAGGCGCATAATCGGGATCAGCCGGGAGCCAGGGAGGCTTCGCTCCGAGTTGCCGGGCGATGAAGAGTGAGTTCCCGGTCCCCGGGAAGGAGTAGATCTGCGTGCTCATCCCCCCGTCACCCTTCCTCTTTATGGTAATCGCCGCCAATCCCTCATGAATACCGTGGAATGGAAGAAAAAAGGGGGCATCACTCACATGGAGGTTTTCGTACACACTCATTACGCCATGACAGGTTCGCTGGGTGTTACACTATCCTGAAGGGATAAGAAACCCTCCGCTGCCAGGGCTTTTTTTGTTTTTCGTGTGTTCGCATAGGGGCCCGCGGGAGGATTAAAAGACCAGGATGAAGAGACCAAAAATTGTGAAGACGGGCCTTGATTCAGGGATCGAGGCGCTCGCGGAAAGGGCCGACCATTGGACGCTCGCGACCTGGGCAGCCGACTGTGCCGAGCGGGTGCTACCCTTCTTCGAAGAACGGTCCACGGGTGATCCCCGTCCCCGGGATGCAATCGGGGCACTCCGGGAATGGATACGCACCGGCGTGTTCCACATGGCCGATGTCCGGAAGGCCTCCCTCTCAGCCCACGCGGCCGCCCGGAGCGTTGAAGAGGACGATGCGGCACGTTCCGCCGCCCGTGCCGCGGGCCAGGCGATGGCATCGGCCCANNCCGTCATGCGATCGCCGCGGCGAGGTATGCTGCAACCGCGGTGTGGTACGCCGCGGCTGGCGTCGATGCAGATGCCGCCGCTATCCAAGAGCGGGAATGGCAGTTGCATCATCTGGAGGATCTGGTGAAAGGGAGAGATCCAGACAATCCCTGATTGGGAGAAAGGGATCCTCCTCACCCAGTCTCAGTAATCGTCACTCTTTCAGACGTTTGTCTTGTGTTTTTTATTATCCATTCCATGGCAGAACTGCAGGGCTCCCTCGCGTGCTATTCAACAGTGACTCCGATTACTACGTGGCGATGCCGTGGCCCGTCGAACTCGCAGAAGTAAATACCCTGCCAGGTGCCGAGCGCAAGGCGTCCATCGATGACCGGGACCATGACAGTGAAGCCCACCAGGGATGCCTTGATGTGGGCATCGGAATTCCCCTCGGCATGCCGGTAATCGCCTGTCGCCGGGACCAGCCGCGCGAGGCCGGCGAGGATGTCGCGGGCTACATCGGGGTCCGCGTTCTCGTTGATGGTGAGGCCAGCCGTCGTATGCGGCATATACACGTAACAGATCCCGGTTTTGACGCCGCTCTTCGCCACCTCCAACGAAACGGCACCTGTGATGTCCAGGAACTGGGTCCTCGCGCTGGTCGGAACCTCAACCTGTGTCCACTTCATGTACTCACCCCGTGATTCGTATCCCGTGAATCCTTCCGCATCTGCCTTCGCTGGTACTTCTCAAGCATGACGCCCACGGCATGGTACACCGGGTTGACCGGGACATCCACAAAGTAGCATGCGTCCTTTTTCATCCATCCTTTCTCTTCCCAGTACGCACGGTCGGCGGGAAACACGTCACCCAGCTCGTCAAACGTCGCACGGAGACCGTGAAAGACGATGATGTCCATACACCTGGGTTTTGGAGGGGACTTCCTCCGGAGCGCCGCATGGAACGCCTCTGCGGCCGCCCGGAGCATCTGGTCGTTCTCCTGTTGCCGGGTGCCGGGGATGAATTCCTCGAACGTCCCCGCTTTTCCGGCCACTTCGAACCCCCACATGTGCACCACTGATTCCAGGTATTTCAGCACGTCGCTGATTCCAACCGCCCCGGCGGTGGAAAGAATCAGCGCTTTTTTCCCGAAGAACCGGGGGCGGTGCATGATGTAGGAATGCCGGTCGATGAAGACCTTCATCAGCCCTGTCACCTGCAGTGCATAGACGGGCGATGCGAAGATCACCCCGTCGGCATCGAGCATCTTCTGTGTCAGACACAGAGCATCGTCCTTTACCGGGCAGAACTCCTCACCTTTCACGATACAGTTCGCACACCCCCGGCACTGTTCGAGGTGGAGGTCCCGCAGCATGAGGTATTCCCAGTCGAGTTGGGCCTTCTCCTGCATTATTTCCCGGATGCATTCCGCGGCACGGTACGTGTTTCCTTTCCGGGGGCTGCCCATGATAACGAGGACTTTCATCTATATGGTGAGATCTGTGGGGAGCCTGGAATATAATATGTGAGGAATATGTCCAGACAGGTTGTTCATAGATGAAGTTCGTTGCTCTGATTGAGGGCAGTCGTGATCGCCTGGATGCATTTTTGGAAACGAACGATGTCCAGGTTGCACTGCCTTAGGCATAATCCCATGGAAAATGCGAGGAGGTATACGATCATGGGGAAAAGACCGCGAAAAAAAGGACCAGAATCTGTCCCGGTTCATATCACAATTCTTATACCCTTTCTCAATGGAGTGTGAAGGAAGAGGCAGCGCAGGACACGTATGCAGGTGCGTTTGCTGGAGGCGTTCCGGATCCTCCGGCAGGAATCGCATTGAGATGGACCATACCATGACAATCTCACCACATAACAGGAAGAATGCGGTAATCTCCTGGACGGGAGGAAAGGACGGGTGCTTTTCGTGCCTGAAGGCGATGTCGGAAGGGTACCGGATCACCCATCTCCTGCACTTTACGAATGTAAAGAAGAGGGGATCCCACGAGTTGAACCCGGGCATCGTCAGGGCGCAGTCCGNNCTTCTCTTACGAGGAGGAGTTCATGAAGGCTATCCGGGATCTGAGGGCTAAGGGTGAGCGGATCGATGGTGCGGTATTCGGACACATCGAGACCCACAAGAACCTTGTCGACCGGATCTGCGGGGAGCTGGATCTCGAGCTGGTCATGCCGCTCTGGAAGCAGGATTCAAAAAGACTCTTGAGGGAGATGATCGCATCCGGGCTTGAGATCGTGGTGGTCAGCGCGAGAGGGGACCTGATGGGGGAGGAGTGGCTCGGCCGGAGGATCGACGGGGAGTTCATCGAGGACACCCCGGACGCGATCCTCGTCGCCACCGACGGGTACGCACCCCCCATCAGCCCGGCGGAGCCGGACAAGTGGGTCTGGCTCATCACCGAGAACGGAACCACNNATTGTCACCGACTCGCCGTTGTTTGGGAAGAAGATTCATATCACCGGGGCAAGCCGCATATTCCAAAATGGCTACTGGTACCTCGACATCCACGAGTGGACGCTGCAGGAAAAAGGAGATTCATGTCGACCTGGACGGGAGAAGTAAGACGATCTGCATCGCTTCTCTGTCCGGGATCGGCGATGTTTGAGTGCATGGAAAAAACCGGTGGGAGGTTGATCTTTTTTTAGACCAGGGCTATTCT
>DUGV01000087.1 GCA_013331225.1 Methanolinea sp. | reverse complement strand
TCGATAGAGAACAGGGTCCAGGAATGAGCATCAAACCGGTAGAGCCCGCCGGTATTCGGGGCCACTGATCCCATCCAGAAGACTCCCTCCCGGTCCTGGTAGAGGGTATCGACCGAGGGTATATGCCAGCCTCCGGGGGGTTCAACGGTCTGCCAGGTATCGTTTCCGTATGTCGCAAGGACCTGTTCGCCACCGACCCAGATGGCTCCTTCCTGGTCTTCCAGGACAGCCTGCGCACCAGTGAATGGAATACCTGTGCCGGGAGACACAACAACCCAGGTTTCATTTCTGTACTTCACCAGTCCTCCATCATGGGCAACCCATAGCCATCCCTGCCGGTCGATTGCCAGGGAACGGACATGGGAGAACGGAGGAGATCCGCGCGGGAGCGGCAGTTGAATTCCCGAGGTCCGGTTGACGGGGATCAGCCCGTCCTTGCCGCCGGTCCAGACGATATCGCCGTCAATGACGAGTGCTGAAACTTCACCCGGCGGCCGGATAATGCTCCAGCCCTCCGGGACGTTCTGTTCCTGGATAAGGGCGGTGACAAACTGGAGGACAATAATGAGCCCGATGATGAGTGCAGCGCCGGCAACGATCTGGATAGCAGAGGTTACATGACGCCTGGTCTTCGACGGATCCTTCATGAAGATCCTCCGGGTGCGGGCACTTCTGATACTTCCCGGAGTGCCCCGTCCCTGAAAAGATAGGAACGGTCGGCAATCTGATCCGTTTCATCCCGCCGGTGGGAGACATACACGAGTGAGATATCCTCCTGGTCCATGATGGTGATGATGAGTGAGATCATCGCCTCCCGCAGGTCATCGTCAAGGTTCGAGAGCGGCTCGTCCATCAATAGGTGCCGTGGCCGGGGGGCAATCGCCCGCAGGAGTGCGACGCGCTGTGCCTCGCCCCCGGATATCTCGTGCGGGTAACGGTGGGCGAGGTGGGAGATGTGTGCCGTGTTGAGCAGGTCGATCAGACGGTCTTCACGGGCAGAACCCGGGAGGTTCCAGAGCCCGAAGAGGATATTTTCGCGGACGGTCATATGCGGCCAGAGTGCGGGGGACTGGAAGACAAAACCGATCGATCGTTCCGATGGCGCCAGCAGGTAGTCAGGTGAACTTGCCAGCCTGCCCGCGATGGTGATCTCCCCGCTGTCAGGGCGTTCGAGTCCGGCAATGAGCCGGAGAAGCGTTGTCTTCCCGCACCCTGAAGGGCCGGTAATGGCAACCGCTTTCCGGTCAGGTATTGAGAGGGAAAGCCCGGAAAACACCCTGACCGTCCCATAGTGTCGTGATACGTTGCGGATTTCTATCATGCGGGTTTGTCTCCGTGGATACGGGATGTTCGCAGTCCTCGCCTGACAAGGAGAAATCCGGTGCTGACAATCGCAAGGAAGATGCCGGTCATCATCAGGCCAAGGGCGGCGACACTCCCGGAAGAGCCGTAATGGAGATAGTTATAAAGCCGGATTGTGAGGGTTGAATGGCCCGGAGGGATCACGAGAAGGGTTGCGCCGAGCTCTCCGATGGCGAAGGCAAAGACACCTGCTGCGGCAATACAGATGCCGGGGAGGATAAGGGGCAGGTACACAGTGAGAAAATTCGTGACACGACTCCGTCCGAAAATCGAAGCAGCGTCAAGGAGCAACGGGTTCACTGCACGGAGCTGGGCTGCAATGATGAGTGCAGCCAGCGGGAGAAAACGGAACATGACGGCGAACACCGGCATCGCAAGTGTTCCAAACAGGGAGATATCCCCGGGGGTGTTCCAGAATCCAATCATGCTGATCCCGATGAGCGGCGGAGGTATGGCAAGCGGGATGGTTGCGGCAATCCACCAGGCATTGGAGATCCGTTTCTTCTCCACAAGGCGGCTCGCGAGGGCCAGGGCAATCGGGAGGGAGAGGGCTGTTGCACCAAGGCAGACTGCAACAGTGGTGAGCGAATCCGGTCCAGCGAGCAAGAGGGTGGTTGCAAGGTCGGCGGAAGTTCCTGCCAGCACCACAAGGACAGCGATCACCAGAACGGCCTGAAGAAAGAAAATGCCCAGTGCAGCCCGCTGTGCTGCCACGAACCAGCCCGGCAATAAGAATTCAGGCTGCCATTCCCTTCGAGTCCACATACTGTCCTGGATAACGGACTTGAGCGGTCGCTGCGAGAGCAGCACGAGGGCAACGGTAACCACAAGGAGAGGGAGGGCAAGAAGAAACGCGGCTGCCGGGAGGTAACTGGTGCTGAACTCTGCAAAGATCTCGAAAGGATAGACGTTTGCGGCATAGATGGACGGGATGGTGTAATCGATCAGGCAGAACACAAAGAGGAAGCCGGCACCGGCAAAGAGGAGCGGCGAAGCGAGCGGAAGGACTATTCGCGAAAAAACCCGTGGATCAGGGCAAAGAACCCTGGCAGCCTCGATCCGGTCAGGATCCACCAGTTCGAATGCAAGGGTGGAGAGGCAGATCCCGAGCGGGAGGAACGCAATCGACTCGACAAGCCAGCTGATAAGCCAGGGATGCACCGATTGCTGGGGAGCGAGAAGACCGGGCAGTATGCCCGCAGATGCAAGGAGCGTTGACCAGGTGAGCGCATGCACGGTAAATGGCAGGGGGATGAGAAGAAGAGCTGCCCAGAAGATGTACCTGCCGATACCTGTCCTCCATTGCCATATCAGCGAACCGGCACAGATCCCTCCTGCAATGACAGTCCCGGTGACGGCTGCGGAAAGACCGATGCTCTGCAGGAGGAGCCCTATCCGCCGGGATGAAAGGAACAGGATCTCAAGGGCCCGGTCAGGCTCGGTGATGATGAACCCGAGAGTGTCGATGAGAAGAGCAGAGAGCGGGCCGTAGATAAGGAGGAGAAAGATGGGGAGGAGGGCAGCCTGGAGAATCCAGGGCCATTCCGGGAGGGGCAGGGAACACGATGGGCGGTGGCTCATCATCGTCGTTAACGGATGAATATCTCGGCGAGGTCCCTCTTTACCTCTTCCTGGACCGCAGCGATCGCCGGGTAGGAGACATTCATGGGGGTGATAGATGTTGTGGAAACACACCGGAGAGGATGGTTTCCCCGCGTCGCCATCTGGATCCAGCCGAT
The DNA here is from genome assembly GCA_013331225.1 of Methanolinea sp. GTDB lineage: Archaea > Halobacteriota > Methanomicrobia > Methanomicrobiales > Methanospirillaceae > Methanolinea_A > Methanolinea_A sp11423u. The sequence continues at coordinate 1,627 of DUGV01000087.1, read as the reverse complement.
ATCCAGCAGTTCAGTCTCGGTATCCGGTGAGAGGAGGTAATCGATCAGTTTTTTCCCTTCTCCGGGGTTCGGGCCGCCACGGATGAGTGCCACGGTATTCGGGATCACCAGAGTCCCCCTTTCACCCGGGCCCTGATCGGGAATCACGATGTCCACGGGATCGCCTCTCATTACGGCCCCGCATGCATCATCCGAATCGGTGAGACCATATGCCAGGAGCCCGGAAGCAACCTGGTCCCTGACGACAGAATTGCCATCGAGAACCCTCACATTGCGGTCACGGAGCGCGATGAAATAATCCCGCGCCGCCTGATTTCCGAGTGTCGCATAGAGGGCAGCGGCGTGGGTTGCGGTCGTCCCAAAAAGGGGATAGGCGATGCCGGTCTGATCGGCAGGGACTGTTCCTTCCCGGAAATCATCGATCGAATCCGGGTAGTGTTCCGGTGAGAGGAGGTTCGTATTGACAATAATAACCCGGAACCTGCCGCCAAATCCGGTCCAGTATCCTTCAGGGTCCTTGAAGAGTGGAGGGATGCCGGTAGAATTGGGAGAGGTATACGGAGTCAGCACCTCGTTCTCCTTCAGAAGAATGGTCTGCATGATCTCGCCGTTCCAGAATACGTCGGCCTGGGGATTTGCGCGTTCCGAAATCAGGCGGGTGACCAGTCCCGTTGTCTTCGTGGCTTCCACATCGTAGACAGCTTTGACCGATACTCCCGATATCTTCTCGTATTCCTTTAATATGGGTTCTGCATATACCTGGTCAACAGAGGTATACACCACTACTTCGGGCTTGGGCTGGGTTGCCATAGGAAGGGCAAAGAAAACCAGGATGCCTGCTGCGACAATCACCAGTACCAGGATCGGCAGAATAACCTTTTTCATACCCTTGGATCAGCAGGAGAAAATTTAACAATTCTGATTTGGTAATCACGACGAACGAGAGTGTCGTTCAGAGATATGTCTTCGATCTCGCCCTGGCCGTCTCCTCGTGGTTCTGTGGATGAAAAAGATGGGGGTCTTGAAACCATCAGTCATTGAAACTGAACTGGCGGTCCAGGATCTTGTAGGTCTCTCCTGATTCGTAAGTCACTCGCACGATCACCCTATCGACCCCTCTCCGTGTACCTTGCAGTTGTACTTCTGACAGGAGGATGGGCTGAATATTCCCGGAGAGCGTTGTTCCATCCTGCCGCATGACAGTTATTTCAATCGCCTGCACAACCTTCTGGCCCGGACCCCCAGCGAAGAGGGAGGTGATTATTCCGGTATAAGGATCCCTGCTGACCTGTACGGCAACCGTGTTTCCGGATGGCACGGTGTCGACTGGGCCAGGCTCAAGAGAAAATGTCTGTGTCGGGGGAACGGTCCCACCTGGCAGGAATCCGTTGACAGATGCCGGGGATATCAATCCAGGAACAATGACAATCGCAGCGATGATGATGACGATGACAACCCCGGCACCAATGATAAGAGGCAATGGCAGACTTTTTTTCGAAGGGGCAGGCTCCTTTTTGGGAGGGGTCGCGGGACCTGGCACAGGTGCAGGAGCGCTTGTCATCGGTTGTGGAGGCGGAGGCGGACCTTCAGATGGGACCGGTGCCCCGCACTCTTCACAAAACTGCGT
>DUGV01000277.1 GCA_013331225.1 Methanolinea sp. | reverse complement strand
CACGAGCATTGACAACGCCATCATCAATGCCGAGGTGCTCTCCACCATGAAGGAGTGGGCGAGGCGGTGGTTCCTGGTCTGGGGACTGTTCATCGCGGTCTTCGTGGTCCGCGGCGTCCTCCCCTGGCTTATTGTCTGGATGTCCACGCCCGCGCTCGGACCCGTGGGGGCGCTCACCGCGACGTTCAGCAGCGATCCCGCGGTGATCGCTGCCATCGAGGAGTCGGCACCGATGCTCCTGATGGGAGGTGGGACGTTCCTCGTCTTCCTCTTCTTCCACTGGCTCTTCCTGGAACCGAAGTTCTACGGGATCCGGGGGGAGCGCTACATCGCCACAAAGGGGGTCTGGTTCTTTGCCGTGGTCTCCATCCTCCTCTCGCTCCTGGTCTGGGAGGCACTCCAGGTGAATCCCATGATGGCGTTCGGGGCGGTCGTGGGTTCGACCGCATTCTTCATCGTCCATGGCTTCCGCCAGAACGCCGAGGAGCAGGAGAAGAAGATGATGGGCGGGAACATGTCCGATATCAGCAAGATCTTTTATCTCGAAGTGATCGATGCCACCTTCTCGGTCGACGGGGTGCTGGGGGCATTCGCGTTCACCCTCTCGGTGCCGCTCATTATTATCGGGAACGGGATCGGGGCCTTCGTGGTGAGGGAGCTCACGGTCCGGAACGTGGAGAATATCAAGAAATACCGCTACCTCAAGAACGGTGCGATGTACTCCATCTTTGTTCTTGGCATCATCATGATCCTGGACAGTTTCGGGGCGCACATCCCGAACTGGCTCTCTCCAGTCGTCACCTTCGGGATAGTCGGGTTCTTCTTCTACAAATCCCAAAGACAGATCGCTCTCAAGTCACGGCAGTAAGGTAACGTGTTGAACACCATGGAGCAACCGGAAGAAAGATTCCGGGAGCAAAAGCCAACTCCGCGTACAGCTCCTTTCCTGGTCATCGGGGCAATACGCGTGGCACTTCCGCACATTCCACGATGCCTATCCCGATGTTCTGCATGTCAAGGACGTTTGCCTCGTGAATTGCATCGGTCTTCGCGCCGACCGCGTCCCTTACCAGGAAGACCCGGTAATTGTATGCCATTGCGTCGAATACCGTGGTCCTGACGCAGTTCGGGGTCTGGATCCCCGCGATAAAGAGCGTGTCCACCCCGAGTGTCCTCAGCATGATGTCGAGGTCCGTCTGGAAGAAAGCGCTCATCCGGGTCTTTTTCACAATATGCTCCCCGTTCAGTGGGGTCAGTTCCGATATTACCGCGGCCCCGGCAGTTCCCTCTACTGCAAAGGGGGTCTTCGCAAAGATCTCCCTTCGCGTAATCTCCACGTCTACACCGGATGCCCGGTGAACTCGGAGGACATGGAACACCGGCAGATCCTTCTCCCTGAAGAGCGAGAGGAGGTCCCTTACCTTAGGGATGATTGAAGACACTCCCGTGACCTGGAGAGGTGTCCCGGGCCGGACAAAGTCGTTTTGCATGTCGATGATCAGGAGGGCTGGATCGAGAAGATGGCTATTGGTATTCTCATACATGGAATGGTCTCGACATTCTGACCCGATAAATCCATATCATGATTCGAAGGGGTTTGATGCATGTATTGTTCCCACGGTGGAGCTGGTAAATTCAGGGTGTCCAGGGGAGGGATCGCCGCTGGGGATGGAATGGTGCCACAGGGAACTGGGGTTATATGAGATGTCTGTACCAGACGTTCATACTTTCACAGGAGCCGCAGATCTGGGTGTTTCGAAAGAGAAATCCTCCGTAACTGTATCCGGCCCCGAAAAAAAGCCGGTTCACCTGGCGCGAAAGTGCCCTTGCTATGGTATAGAGGGTGATGATATCCCGGGCCTCGAGATCCTGTTCCATCGATGAAAGGAGGTACCTTCCCAGTCCCAGTCCCCTGTGCGCAGGAAGAGTGGCAAAATCGGTCATTTCCGCATTCATCTCGTTGGCGTCCACCTCTGCCGAAGATGCGGCAACAATTGTGTCACCAAACCAGATCCCATGATACCGTGTTCCCTCTCTCATCATCGCCAAAAGGAAATCGGGGTTGTATATTGGGAATGGATATGTCTCGTACACTCCAGAAAAGAGGGCTGAAAGTGCATGGACATCCGACTCTTTGCAGGGCTGACTGCGATAGCCTTCAGGGAGGACCGGGGTTCTGTTGACAACAGGACCTCTTCCTCGAATGGCATACATGGAGTTATCGGGTATAGGTATTTTCCCATTCCTGTACGAAAGGAACCTGGACATGAAGACACAGTCCTCCTTGCCATGAAAAAATCGCGGTATTAATGCCTCTTTTTGGTATTTCCTCTGTAAAAAGTCTCCTGAAAGTGAAACAGGGACCTTCGCGACTATCTTGGCATACTTGGATGTAAGGGCAAGTTCTTCAATAATGTCGAAGATCTCTGGGATCTCTTTTGAGGTCACTCTCATCAGGTATACGCGATTGTTCAGCGGCCCGTGCTGGTAGGTAGACGATCCATACCGGCAAATCGTGTCACTCATTCCTCCTCTCCATTCTTGGGGTATCTGCTGGAACCAGCGTCGAAGCATTGTCATAATCAGCAAGGAGTTTTGCAATTCCCACAGGTCGTGCCTCAATTCCTTCCGGGTTCTCGTGGTCCAGCATGCAATGCACGCAGTCTCCATCGCAGGTCCGGCGCTGGTAGGTATCAGGTTCGGGATATGTGCAGATCACCCCTTCATAATTGCGCAGCACCACCCTGTTTACTCCTGATGAGACCGTATAGTTGGGCATCATTGGGATCTTGCCTCCACCACCTGGAGCATCGATGACATACGTGGGAACCGCGAATCCGCTGGTATGACCGATAAGGTTCTCCATAATCTCGATGCCTTT
>DUGV01000245.1 GCA_013331225.1 Methanolinea sp. | reverse complement strand
CCCTGGTCACTGCCGGCCGGGGAAGAATGATCATTGGCGCAGTCGGGGATGCAACACAAATGGGCCGGATCGCCGCGGATCTCGCTGAGGGGTCCCGCCCCGAGACCCCGCTGCAGCTGAAACTCCGCCGTCTCGCAGGACTGGTCAGCAGGTTCGGGTACCTGATGGCGGGGCTGATCATCGCAACCCTGATGATCGAGGGGATTTTCACCGGTGTTTTCACAGGGAGCCCGGCTGCAATTGCCCACTACGTACTGGACAGCTTCATGTTCGCGGTGATTATTATTGTCGTCTCGGTTCCCGAGGGCCTTCCTGTCAGCGTCACGGTCTCCCTGGCGCTCACGATGCGGAAGATGACCCGGGCGTTCAGCCTCGTCCGCCGACTCATCGCGTGCGAGACCGTCGGCTCGGTCACGGTCATCTGCACCGACAAGACCGGCACCCTGACGATGAACCAGATGGACGTCGTGGCGTCATCGGTTGAATTTCCGGATCTCCAGCCCGGAGTCCCCACCACACCGAACGGCTGGGTCACCCTGAACGCCGCAGTGAACAGCACCGCCGATCTCGAATCCCGGGAAGGGAGGCTCGTGACAGTGGGAAATTCAACCGAAGCAGCCCTCCTCCGCTGGCTCCACCGGGCCGGGCTCTCCTACCAGGAGATCAGGGCCCTTCATCCCCCAGTCACCCAGGAGCTTTTTGATTCAAACAAGAAGCAGATGTCGACGATAGTCTTCCTTGAGAATACATTGTTCATCCTCGTCAAGGGTGCCCCCGAGATTGTCGCAACGCAGTGCAATCCCTCCCCAGACCTCTCTCATATCCAGGCGCTCGCTGGCCGGGCGATGCGAACCCTCGCGTTTGCCCACGCTATGTTGCCCGCCGAGGGCTCCGATCCTCCTCCCTTGACCTGGGACGGGTACGTGGGTATCCGCGATGAAGTGCGTCCGGACGTCCCTGATGCGGTCCGGACCTGCAACGAGGCGGGCATCACGGTGAAGATGGTGACAGGGGATAGTCCCGAGACCGCCGCAGCAATCGCACGGGAGACAGGAATCCTAACCACCGGGACAGTCATGCTCGGGAGCGAGTTCCGGTCCCTGCCCGATGGAGCACGACCCGAAGCCGCCCGGCGCCTGGAGGTAATGGCACGGTCGGAGCCTTCCGATAAGCTGCTCCTGGTCCAGGCCTTACAGGGGAACGGCGAAGTGGTCGCGGTCACCGGGGACGGGACGAACGATGCCCCCGCGCTTCGCAATGCCGATGTCGGGCTCGCCATGGGAATTGCCGGGACCGAGGTCGCGCGGGAGGCAAGCGATATCATCCTGCTCGACGATTCCTTCCCGACCATCAAGAACGCCATATGGTGGGGGAGGGCGCTCTTCGAGAACATCCAGCGGTTTCTGATCTTCCAGCTGACCATCAACATCTCGGCGGCGATGCTCTCGTTCCTTGCCCCTGTCTTGGGATACCCTCCCCCATTCACCATCATCCAGCTGCTCTGGATCAATATTGTCATGGATTCGCTCGCAGCGCTTGCCCTGTGTTCGGAGGCCCCGCATCCAGCCCTGATGCACCGTAAACCCATCCCTCGGGACGCACATGTGATTACCCCCTACATGCTCAGGGCGATCCTCATCACCGCAGCGGTGTATGTCCTGGTCGGGATGCTGGCTGTAATTTTTGGCCTCCCGTTCATGGAGACTCCCGAACAGCAGGAGACCGCCTTTTTCGCAGCCTTTGTCGTGGCACAGGTCTGGAACGGGATCAATTGCCGCGGTATCAACGGCGTCATGCCGCCGTTCTTCCGGGGAAACCCGGCATTTTTCGGGATCATGGCAGGGATCGTGGTGATCCAGGTCCTTATCGTCCAGTTCGGCGGAGCCCTGTTCTCGACGGTCCCGCTCACCGCATTCCAGTGGGTGTTCATCATCCTCTGCACCTCCCCGGTTCTCCTCCTCTGGCCGGTGATACGGCTGAGCGAACGGTACATCCGGATATCCCGGAGATCAGGGATTTAGAGTCAGGGCGGATTACATCGCTCAACCCCTAAAATTATTTACACCAACTCCTTCCAGGGTCTCATCATCACATGGACAGCAGCCTAATAATCACGAACTCATAACATACTGGGAATGATCTCCCCGGACCTACTCTCGCTGTCCGCTATTCTCCTCAATATTGAGAAGGTTATCCCCCAGTTGATGGAGACCTACGGGATCCTGATCTATGCAATCCTCTTTGCGATCATATTCTGCGAGACTGGCCTTGTGTTCGCCCCTTTTCTCCCCGGCGACTCCCTGCTCTTTCTCGTCGGGTTCTTCGCCGCGGGCGGCGGTTTGAATGTATGGATTCTCCTCGTTCTCATCACCATTGCCGCAATCGCAGGAGATTCATTGAATTATTGGATCGGGAACTATTTCGGCGACAGGCTGATCCACGGGAAGAGATGCCTGGTCGACCGCCGCCATGTCGAGGTCACCCGGCAGTACTACCATAAATACGGGAAGAAGACCATCATCCTCGCCCGATTTGTTCCTTACATCCGATCGTTTGCACCGTTTATTGCCGGGATTGTGAAGATGAATTACCCGGCATTCCTGTCCAATAATATCATCGGCGGTATCCTCTGGGTCACAGGGTTCATATCCCTGGGTTACCTCGTCGCATCCCTTCCGCTCTTTTCGGAGAACCAGGACCTGTTCCTCTGGGCCATCCTGATCATCAGCATCGGGATATGCCTCCTGATGATGTACAATTTCAGGAAGACGATCAAGGAATGCGAGATTCCTTCCGACGTATTGATCGAGGATCTCTCAAGGGAACTCAGGCAGGATTGACCCGTGCGGGGACTCACTTTCTCCGGCTGCCCGGGTGGCTCAGGCTCTTTGGGATGTAAACGGGCTGCAGCCTTTTTTCGCATATAAAGCCCAGGAGCACCATAGATTTCTCGTCACTGCATCACAGCAGCAAGAGAAATCATTGCCAGCGAAAAAAAGTGGATATCGGAACCTTTTTCACTCCTCTTCCAGGGGGAACTCTTTGGTCTCCCTGGCCAGGAAGTACCCGAGCACAGTCCTGATGATCACCACCACGGCAAGGAGGATGAGCTCTTCCTGCGTGGGGGCGATGAAGGTAGTGAGAATATCTGCGGCAATGAAGAATTCGAGGCCAAAGACGATCTTGCTGGTGAAATCTCTGCGGATGTGATTATAAGAGATGTCCCTCTTCATCACTTCCCTGTAGATTACCCTGATGACCGCTCTCAACCCTCCATATATTATCAGTGCTGCACCGGCTATGCCGAATATGAAGGCAAAGATCTCGATGATATCAGTGGATAATGCAAAATCCATCAGGGGTTCACCTTTGAGTTTCAGGCACGCACGCTGCCATACTACACACTCTATCGAACGCGGTGGAGAAATAAGTGGCGGATACCATGTTGACCGGACTATTCACTCAGAACCTGTCGGGTGGGCGTTGAATTGATACACAGGAGTGAGGGACGCATGCGTTTCCACCATGGTCTTCTGAATCCAAACGATGACCTCAAACCTGCAGGTATGCGAACTCATAAATCCCAACGTCTCTTTCTAAAGGATAATCGGCAAATCTGTCATCCAGCCCAGATTATCCCCCCATTTTTTTGTATGCCCGGCTGCGTGCCTGTCCATTGAAGTGATTCTCTCTCAATAAAATACCAGATGAGCCCTTTACAGAGACACCAGCACAGGAGATGTCTGGGCCATTTTTTTTATACCCGCAGCCGATACTCGCTGTGCGGTCGAGCAAAATGAGCGATAACGACAAGTGTGATGTTCATTTGAAAATGGGATGGAAAGGGGGTGCGCCCGTAATATTCGGGAAGCGTTCCTCACCACCGGTCGGGACCGGTCCATTCCGGTCTGTTCGAATTCGAGCGGGCATCCCGCCGACCTCTGCGGGCCATGCCGGCATAGGGGCGGCGTGGATCAGGATGGTGCCTGTGGTGACATGATCTCATCTGATAGGCCTCCTGCAGCGTGTGGGACTTTGGATTCCTGCGTTTTCCAGGTGTGAGGGATAAGTGTTTACGCCTGTGTGTCACTGGCTTTTGGCAAGGGATCTCAATTCCTGAATGCCACATTGCCCTTCCGTTTTAAGGCATTGCACAATGCGTGCGTTCCCTGTTGGAACCACTGCGTGCGATTACTGATCCTCCGGGTTAAAAAAGAGCGGTCTCTTTTTCCCTAAAAAAAAGCCATTTCACTCCATGATGTCCGACAATTTCACTCCTATCTCAATTTCCATCAGGGAATAGGGGAAGAATATTCATCTTTATACCTTTAGGGACCGTTAATGTGATCTGAAACACGATTTTGCATGGTGCCGCTCGATCTCTTTCTCCTGTGCATGCTGGGCGTCCTGATTGGCGCCATCTCCGCACTCCTGGGAGTGGGTGGGGGGTTCTTTTACGTGCCGGCCCTCGTGTTGCTGTTCGGGATTGATCCCCGCATCGCGGTGGGGACGAGCCTTGCCATTATCACGTGCACAACCCTCTCGGCGTCAATAGGGTACGGTCTCCAGGGTCAGGTGCTGATGAAGAGTGCCGCCTGCCTTGCCCTTCCCGGGATGGCCTTTGCTGCGTTCGGGGCGCTCATCACCGCGTTCCTTCCCTCGCAGTACCTGGTCGCCCTTTTCTGCGTGGTCCTTCTCTTCATGGGCATCAAGATGATCTACAGGAAGTTCCCCCTCGTCTTTCCCCTGCTCGTTGGCCCGTGCTGGAAGGAGCGTTTCGGCAAACTCCATGAAAAGGGGGAGGAACTATTTGTATACCCTGTTCACCTGGTGACATGGGGTTCCCTCGCCGGATTCATGAGCGGGCTGACCGGAATCGGGGGAGGCATCGTGAACGTGCCTGCTCTCACGATTGGCGGTATTCCCATTCATTTCGCAGTGGCAACCTCGGCAGTCGTGATCCTCATCACTTCGCTCTCTGCGACCGGGACGCACCTCGCATTAGGAAATCTCTCCATTCCCTTTTTCGTTGCAATTGCTGCCGGTGCAGTGGCAGGAGCCCAGGTGGGAGTCCGCCTCTCGCCAAAGGCCCCGCCGAGGATGCTCGAACTGGCGGTGGGGACGTTGCTGATCGTGGTGGTGGCCGCCCTCGTCGTCAACACGCATCTCATATGAGGCCGGCAGCGTCTGTTCTTGATGGATAACAGGAGGGCCAATTTTCGAAATGGATCTCGAAAAAAAGCGATCGATCAATAGAAATTCCTGAAAACAGATACGTTTCACAAAGAGATGCGCTCCATTGAACCGCACCAGGCCGCCATTGCCGTTGACCTTGGTGCCACGAACATACGGGCGGGCCTTGTTCGTGAAGACGGGCAGATCCTCTCGCTCCTCATTGCCCCGACACCCCCGCACCCCGAAGATGCAGATGTCATTCTCAGGAGCCTCGAGAGCCTCATCGCCCGAGCCGTGTCCGCAACTGGGATGCCCCCGGTTGCCGGGATGGGGATCTCTACGGCGGGACCTGTCGACCTTCAGAAAGGCGCGGTGGTCAACCCGCCGAACAT
>DUGV01000072.1:3752-4893 GCA_013331225.1 Methanolinea sp. | reverse complement strand
AGAAGGAAGTATTTCTCTGTGCAGGATATCCCTGAAAGGCCAGGTCTGCCGCCTTGATGTGTTCTCTTAAGATCTGAAAGCCAGTCATATCCTCCGATTCTATTTATCTACCACAATACAACATGGAACCATGATTCCCATCCTGAACCCGGGGCAGTATCCCGCGATACTTGCGAACGGATTTCTTATCATAGTCATGATGGGAGTCCCAACGGCCCTCCTCTCCCTTTGTATCTTTTTTCTGCTCGAACGGATCCCCCACCGCGGGGCCCGGCTCATTCTCCCGGCAGCGGGTGCTGTGCTGATCTTCGGTGTCAGTCTTTTCTTTTTTAGCGGAGTTCCCCAGTCCCCTGAAGAATACCAGGAGACCTGGGTCCCGATGATTCTGACCAGTTTTCTCCTGAACGCACTGGTGATACTCGCACCATTTCCGTTTATCCGCCCATATATCAGGAGATACACACCCTACCTCGTGATACCTGCAACTCTCGTTGTCACGTTCTTTCTTCTGGTTGCCTTCGGATTGATGGGGGGAGATGCACAGGTGCCTCCGGATACGGAAGTTGAGATCATGGCCGGTAAGGTTACATATGCTATTGCTGAGTCTGTTTTTGCGACGCTCTCATACGGGTGCGTTGCGGTGCTGGAAAGGATATTTCCTGGGAAATCAGGTTCCCACCAACAACGCACCAGATGAAATTTGTAGGTATCTGTTGCGGGTGAGATCGATCATTTCGCAAGCCTTTTTCATTTCCATTCTCAAGAATCTGGTATGCAGGGGTATACCGATTACCAGCGACGGGAATATTGTAAGGACGTGAAATGCCCAATCCAGCTGCTCCTGAACAAAGAAGTGGAGAAATCCCCAAAATATGAAGAAATCCGGGCGATCTGTGCATCCAACTGCCTGCACACAACCCACGAGTTCCATCACTGGTTGATCCAGAAGGGGTACCTGGTCGTAAGACCAGAGGAGAAATGATACTAACTTTCTTTACCGTTGTGAGTCATTAATTCTCGTGAAGTGTCCCCATGGCAACTGCATATCTTGATGTCGGGATCCAGAGCCGGATGAACCGGATTATCAATCCAAAGGACAACCGGGTCGTAATGCTCGCAGTCGACCATCCCTATTTCCAGG
>DUGV01000072.1:0-3643 GCA_013331225.1 Methanolinea sp. | reverse complement strand
GAGCTGAGCGATGAACAGATCACGGTCTCCATGGAAGACGCCATCAGGATGGATGCGGCCGGGGTCGCGGTCAGCGTGTTTATCGGCTCTGCCAACCAGCAGCAGACGATCCTCAATCTCACCGACATGATCAATTCCGCCGAGGAATACGGAATTCCGGTGCTTGCTGTCACCGCGGTCGGGAAGGACATGGCCAGGGACCTGCGCTACCTGGGCCTTGCATCCCGCATCTGCCAGGACGCAGGAGCCCGGATCATCAAGACCTATTACTGCGAGGATTTCTCGAAATTGGTCGACTGGGTTGCTCCCACCGCAGTTGTCGTGGCGGGAGGGAAGTACTCGAGTCCACCCGAGGCCCTCCAGATGGCCTACGACTCGATCCAGGCGGGTGCCGTGGGAGTTGATTTTGGCCGGAACATCTTCCAGGACGAGAACCCCGTCGGCATGATCAAGGCAATCGGCTCGATCGTCCACGGGAACCACACCGTCAAGGAAGCGCTTGATATCTACAAGGCATGCATGCCCGGTGCGAAAAAGTTCGAATAAGTATGGAATATCCTTCAAATACTCAGTGTTTCCGGTTCACTGGAACAAGAAAAAACCTGTGTGCCTGAAATGAAGAGCCTCGTCATTGTATATTCCTATCATCACCATAACACAGAGAAAATCGCACAGGTACTCGCGAATATCCTTGATGCCCCGGTAAAAAAACCAGATGAGGTGAATCCTGAAGAGATTTCTGAATATGGACTGGTCGGATTTGGTTCAGGAATCTATTATGGAAGACACCATGAATCCCTGCTCTCCCTTGCCGACAGACTCCATAAAGTCAGTACAGGTACTGCGTTCTTATTCTCTACCGCTGCCATTACCGGAGATGCAAAGACCTCAAAAGATCACTCCCGTCTCAGGGAAAAACTGCAATCGAAAGGGTATGTGATTGCTGGTGAATTTGGCTGCAAAGGATTCAACACATATAGTTTTCTGAAATATATCGGCGGAATGAACAAAGGAAGGCCGAATGCAGACGACCTTCACCGGGCTGAAGAGTTTGCCATGAGCCTGAAGAAGGATTATCTGACCGGGAAATAGTGTCCTGTTGACGGAATTATTTAAAGTGTGAAATGTCATCTCTACGGGGAACCGCATGAAAGCCGCAGTCTACTATTCGAACAGTGACATCCGCATCGAGGATGTCGACGATATCGCCGTGAGCCCGGGCGAGATCAAGGTCAAAGTCATGGCCTGCGGTGTGTGCGGGTCGGACGTCATGGAGTGGTACCGGATCAAGCGTGCAGGGCGCCCTGGCGGCATCGGGGCGTTCGGGCACGAGTGCACGGGAGTCATTGAGGAGGTTGGATCAGGCGTCGATCCGAAATGGAAAGTGGGGGACCGCGTCGTCGTGACCCACCATGTCCCCTGCAACACCTGCAATGCGTGTCTCCGCGGGCATGCGACTGCATGCGAAACACTGCAGAAGACCAAGTTCAAGAATGCGTATGGGGCATTTGCAGAGTATGTGGTGCTGCCCGCAATCAACGTGGACCGGGGGTGCCTGCACCTTCCCGAATCGGTCTCGTTCGACGAAGGGACTTTCGTCGAACCCCTCGGGTGCGTGGTTCGCGGGCAGCGGTTCGCTCCGACTTCGGATGGCCGATCGGTCCTGATCCTCGGAGCCGGCATCACGGGACTCCTCCATCTTAAGGCAGCCCGCCTGAATGGTGCGGGGTTTATCGCCGTCTCCAACCCGAGTCCCGATCGGCTGAAGATCGCCCGGACATTCGGTGCCGATGCGACTATTTCCGCAAAAGAGGATGTCCCGGAAAGATTTAAAGAACTAAACGGCGGGTCTGGCGCAGACACCGTGATCATGACGGCCCCCGTCCCCGTCTGCGTGAAGCAGTCACTTGATGCGGTCGGACGCGGGGGGACGGTCCTGTTTTTCGCCCCCACGAATCCTGAGATCCAGTCCGGGATCAATCTCTGGAACCTCTGGCAGAAGGAGGTCACGATCACCCATTCCTACGCGGCCGATCTCCATGATCTTACCACTGCGCTCACATGGATCAAATATCACAGGATTGATGTGACCGATATGATCACCCATGTATTTCCCCTGCGGGACACGGTTGAAGGCTTTCAGATCACTGCCCGGCATAAAGAAGGGAGTCTGAAGGCGATCGTGCACCCGCAGGAATAGATTTTTTTCCAGTTCTGAAAATCACTGCAACGCGAATTATTATCCATTCTCCCCGTTCCACCTGAACCATGCGTGGGAAAAATCCCTACAGCACGAAGTATACCAGAATATCCACAGGGTATACATTTCAGAAGATCTTCACTGCGCCAGATCACGATACTAAAGACGATGAAAATCTGCCTGATGTGGCAAATTCCACTGATGATGGATGCGTGATTAAAAATCCCGATATGCCTGCTTCCTGTCCTCGATCTCAAGAACATGGATGACAAGGACTTCATCGTGGATGGAAAGGATCGCCCTGTGATACAGACCGATCCGGAAGGTATAGACCGGGTGGTCCAGGGCTCCACCTTTCAGCTTTTTTACATTCAGGTATGGCTCTTCCCCAAGAGTGTGGATAGCCCGGATAATACGCCTTGCGACGATATCCGGAAATCTGCGGAGATCCTTCCGGGCCCGGGAAGTATAGAGGATCCGGTACTTCATTGTATGCCGAACTCGGCCATGATCTCTTCTTCAGGGTGGAGCCGGCGGTGTTTGATGTCTGAGATCGCTTCCTCCAGTCCCCGGATCGCATCGTCGTTCAATGGCTCGGAATCGATCGAGAGCGACACAAGCCGTTCGATGACGTCGTTGTAGGATTCTTTGGGGTGATGCTTGAGTTCTTGGAGTTTGTTTTTCAGATCCTCCCGGATGTAAATGGTGGAGGCAGCCTGCATAAAGAAACCTATAGGTGTATATAGATATCAATCTGTCGATAATAAGGGATCGGAAGGAGAAACCAACCATTCCCATTCTCCTCACCATTACCACCATTTCTATCGCCGGGAGCAACAGCCTGTGCATCCTCCATATAACCCTTGCCCAGGGTGCGATGAATAATCTCTCCAGGCAGGAAAATTTTGGAATATGTTCAAGTTCCTGGTCGTGATTAAAAAAGTTCGGTAAGAGGTATTTTGCATACACGAATGGATATGACTGATATGATCACCCACGAAATAATTATGCAAAGACAAGGTGCAGGGTTTTTCCCGTAGCCACCCACCTCCCGGGGCAGGAGTATGAACGTGGGTCCACCATTCCCAGGACTGGAATTCAGCAGGCAGGGGACCTGGCATCGGTGCCAAGCGAATCCCGATGCGATCGTATTGCTGCGAGATTTTTCGCAGTTTACGCCAGATTGATGTCCTCATCTCCCCTATGGCGATGGGAGAGACCATGTCACCCAGACGCCGAATTCTCCTGTTGTCCTCCTGCCTCATCCTTGTCGCAATCATTGCCGCAGGATGCATGAGCATTCCTGCAACGACGCCCACGGTCCCGCCCGGGATCAAGAAGTTCAATTCGACTGCCGAGATCGAGCAGTATCTCGAAGAGTCGATGGCACACTTCGAACATGACGCTGCCTACCGCACCATGGTGCCCACCGTGGGGATCAGT
>DUGV01000250.1 GCA_013331225.1 Methanolinea sp. | reverse complement strand
AGGATATCGCTTCAGCGATGTTCATCCAAGGGTCCCCCTCACCTCCCGCACTGCGGCGACCATGTGGGAGAGCTTGGCGAACGCGACATCCTTTGGAAGCATCCGCAGTCCGCAGTCGGGGTCAATGAGGAGAAATTCGGGGCCGAGCAGGTCCACTGCGTGCTCGATTCTTTCCCGGATGACACTGACAGGCTCTACGGCTGTGTCGCTTGAGTCTACGCAGCCGACCCCGAGCCGTTTGCCGTTGAGGGCGTTCCTGTCAAAGAGTTCGAGGTTTTCGGGACTTTTTGCACACTCGATATCGATCATGGCAATGGGAAACCCAAGGAGCCGATCGACGATCCCCGAGAGGTCTCCACAGACGTGAAGGGAGACCGGCACCTGGAGTGTTGAGGTCACGCGTGAGAGCGCTTCTTCTCCCGCATACAGGTCTGCGGCTCCCGTCGAGAGGATCGGCTCGTCCACCTGGACCATGCAGGCCCCGGCCCGCTCAAGGGCAAGGGCCTCGGGGACAAGGGCGGCCGCAAGGTCAAGTGCCAGGTCCTGTCTGTCCCTATAGACAGGGGTGGCGATATGCAGGCCGCAAGAGAGCGTGGTCGGACCCGTGAGGATACCCTTCACCATCGGATGGCAGGAGAGTGCGTAGCGGGTGTCATTGACGGTGATAGGCCCCGATGCCGGGAGCACCTTGTTCACCACGTCCTGCCCGCGGATGCCGGGGAGGCGGGAAGAAAAGGCCTGGATCATGTCCCCACGGACCTGACCGTCGGAGATGATGTCGATCCCTGCCCGGACCTGTGCGTCCACCGCCACCTTCACTGCGTGCCTGAACGGATCGAGGAGCCCCCCCAGCCCCGAACCGCGCTCCACGGGAAAGCTCCCCACGACCGTTGTGGGGAGGATCGGGAGGCGGGCGAGCGGGTCCATGGGATATCAGGGTACCAGGCGGTGCCGGTCGCGGGGGAAGAGGACTGCCTCCCGGATGTTCTGGAGCCCGAGCATGGTCATGACCAGCCGCTCGGCCCCGAGGCCCCAGCCCGAGTGGGGCGGCATCCCGTACCGGAACGGGGTGAGGTAGAATGCGAAACTGTCGGGGTTCAGTCCCTTCGACTGGATCTGGCGGACGAGGAGATCGTGCTGGTGCACGCGCTCCGAACCGGACGAGAGCTCCATCCGCGGGTGCATAAGGTCAAATGCCCTGCACACCGATGGGTCGTTTTCGCACGGCATCGCATAGTAGGGCTTGATCGCAGTCGGCCAGTCGACGATGAAATAGTGACAGCCCATCTCCTCCCCTATGGCCTTCTCCGCCGCGGTACCGATGTCGTCCCCGTAGGTGATCGGCTCGTCGGTCTTCTTCTGGGCGATCGTGATCGCNNGAAATCGGGGAGGTCCAGCAGTTCAAGAAACGGGCGGCATTCAGAGTCGACCCGCCGGTATGCCGCGATGACGATCTCTTCGAGGAGCGCCATCACCTGGTGGTGGTCGGCGTACGAGACCTCGACGTCGATCGAGGTCGCCTCGTTTAAGTGTTTCGTGGTGTTATGCTCCTCAGCCCGGAAGATTGGTCCGATCTCGAAGACCTTCTCAAATCCAGCCCCCATCATCATCTGCTTGTAAAGCTGGGGGCTCTGGTTCAGGAACGCCTCCTTCTCGAAGTACGCGATGGGGAAGAGCTCGGTCCCCCCCTCGGTTGCCGCGGCCACCACCTTGGGCGTAGTGATCTGGATGAACCCGGAAGAGAAGAGGTGTTCGTATATCGCCCGCATGCAGGCGTTCCTGACCTGGAAGACCGCAGCAACCCTGGGACGCCTCGCATCAAGGAAGCGCGAATCGAGCCTGGTATCCAGTTCTGCGGGTACCTTCTCCACGACATCAAGGGGGAGCGGGCTCTCTGCGAGGCTCACAATCTCGAAGGTCTCGGGGACCAGCTCCCTGCCGCCCGGTGCTTTGTCGATGGCCTTCACGGTCCCTGCCACCCTCACCACGGACTCGCGGGAGACCAGACGGACTGCGGAGAGCACGGCCTCCGGGACTTTCTTCTTGGGGACGGTCACCTGGATGATCCCTGTGCGATCCCTGACGAGCAGGAAGGACAGTCCTCCAAGGTCCCGCAACTCGTGCACGAAACCCACGATCTCTGCCCTTTCCACGCCGGGAGTCACCTCCTGTATAGGTATCCGCATATGAAATCCAATACCTATGGTCCGTGATTGATAATCTTGTTTTCCTGCCCTGGCAGGAAGAGAACCACGGGACCGGGGGGGAAACCCAGGCATCCTGGGTGGTCACCTCACTCTGTCATTCGGTCCCGAATATCTCCTGCCTGATGGCCTCCTCCATGCCGGCCTGCGCGGCAACCGCGGCTTTCAGGTGCCCGGGGCTCTCCCAGACATACCAGTCCTGCATCCCCATCATCACCCACCAGCGGGAGAGCATCTCCCGTGAAAGCGCGAAGAGCTCCTGGAAATATCCCGCGTCCAGGTCGCGTTCCATGTCCATGGTGACGGTCAGCTTGAGGATGTTCGAGAGTGCATCGCCCACCATCTTGGTATGGTACCATGGGGAACGGCTCCAGCGGTGGCTCATCATCTCCTTGACGTCCAGGTTCCTGAACCGCTGGAGCTCGGGGATGTTGATGACCGGGTTCAGCTTATATTCGGAGAGCACGTAGGCGAGCAGCATGTCCCTTGCATAATACATCCCGTTATGAAGGACAAAAAAGCGCTGGGGCAGAAATTCCTTGACCGGCACCAGGTCGTGCATGTCACGCATGCTCTCTTTTAAGAGGAAGTAGACCTGTGCGTTCCGGATGACGGGGTATCTCCTGGCAATCACGATGTTTGCGAGGAGGGTGAGCGGAAGGTCCGAGAATGCCTCGTGAAAGAGCATGTAGAGGAGGAAGACGAGCTGCTTCTTCCTCCAGACCGCAAGGTTCCGGGTACCTTCGTCCTTGAGGATGTCGAGATAGACCTGCCTGCAGGCGGGGAGCGCACAGTCCTTTGAGAAGGAGATGACCCGGTATTCATTGTGTTGGGCGGCACACCCCTTTGCGAGCAGCTCCAGGCAGTGGCGGCAGATGGTATAATCCTTGAGCATCCCGAGCTGGGAGCTTGAGAATGCGATCACGTGCTTCCCGGTCCCGAACGTGAAATCGTCGATAAGGACACCCTGGGGTGGAACGTCGGTCCGCCTGACGAGCTGGATCTCGGTCCCAAGGGACGTTTCTGCGAACTCAAGGAGTTCGCGCAGGACAGGGGAGAGGTTGTAGGACTGGGTCATCCGTCACTTCCAGCGAGAAGGCATGCCGGACCGGGTCGCATCTCAATTAGATGTAACTTCGTCACCGATGATACATAAACGATACCAAACAGAAGGATCCAGCCGAAAGAAAGGGGGTCTCACCTTGCCAGGCGGGCGTGGAGTTTCCTGATTGCAGGCTCAACTGTGGGGAGATAGACATTCAGCACGTTCCATACGAGGCCCCAGTCAGGGGAGAAATAGGGGTGGATCAGCCGGGTGCGGAGGCCCTCGAGTTCATTCCAGGAAACCCCGCGCGAGTCCTGCCTGCACGCGCCCGATACCCTCGCCGCCGCCTCCCCGATGATCTCCATGCTCCGTGTGACCGCACGCCTGAGGGTCTCGTCTTTCTGGAAGTCCTTGGCCGAGACACCCTTTGTCCGGTGGGAGAGATAGGCGATCTCGTCAAGGATCTGGCCGAGATACACCTTGTCGCGGGAGAGCGCGGCAAATTCGGCCCCAAGTTCCGGACGGAGGTACGAGGCAAGGACGCGGGACATGACAAGGTCCACCCTCCTCACTAAAAGCTCGTCCAGGTACAGTGAGAGCCCGATGTAGTTTGCATAGGTGTCCATCCCCGACTCGAACTCGACCTCGATGTCCACGTCGCTTTCCGGCCGTTCATCACCGCGGGCGACAGAACCGAAGAGCCCTATCTTCTTTACCCCGTAAAGCCTGCGCATCACTGCGAACTTTTCATTCAGGACGAGGATAACCTCTTCCCTGGTTGACGGTCTCTCCTGTGGCGGCATTGTGCACCCAATCCCTCCTTCTCCTCATTCCTATGCATGCCATGGCCTTATGGGTATCGTCAATGCATGCGGGGTGCCACGGGACAGGGCACGAACCGGCCCCCGAACCTTCTTTATCCTGTCATGCCCCCTCTTGATCATGCACATCCCAGAGATCCTGGCACTCGTCATGATCACGGTACTGCTGCCAGCTGCGTTCTCAGGGTGCCTCATGCAGCCGGGAACGGAATTGGGAGAAGTTCCCACCCCTCCCCCCGCGGGGCTCCCCTCTCCCCACGGCACGGCCGTGGGAGTGGAGGTGGAGGTGGCTGCAGGACCGGCGAACATGACCCTGACTTTCCTGCCGGGAGGCGAGTTTTGGGCGGGAGACCGGATACTCCTTGCAGGGACCACGAACCTCTCGCCAGGAAATCACCTCCTGGTCGAGGTTATCCCGGTCTCGTTTGGACCCACGCGGAAGGGTGAGCAGGTCGCAGTATCAGGGAGTTCCGGTGTCGTGGAAGTCGTGGCAGGGAAGAATGGGCTGCCGAATGCGTGGTCCTTTACAATCGATACCCGGGGATGGGAGCCGGACGAGTACCTGGTGAGGGTGCAGGGGATCGAGGTCCCGGCATCCCTTCTCACCTCCCGGTTTACGCTTCGTCCCTGATATTCCCCTGGTTTTCCCTCACCATGAGCCAGGCTTCTTCCCTTCTCCCTGCTTCTCCGGATCCTGGTCCGGTTGCCGGGGGACAGGTCCGGTACCGAGCGATCCCTCTCCCTGCTTCTTCCTTATCTTCTCAAGCGCCTCGAACCCCTCTCTCCGGACCGATGGCACCTGGTCGGACAGGAGCCTGGTGAGCCCGTCGACTGCGGCTGCGTCGCCTATCTCCCCGAGAAGGAGCGCGGTCCTCCTGCGGACCTCTGAGTTCTGGTCTGAGAGGAGCTCGAGAAGCGGGCGGGTGGCCGGCCCCCCTATGAGCCAGAGCGCTTCCATGGTGCAGTTCCGCACCACCACGTCACCCTCCCGGAACGCTGCCACGAGGGGGGTGATTGCGGGATACCCGAGCGCGGCAAGCGCCCTGACCGCCTCCTGGCGGACTTTCCTCTCCTTATCGCCGAGGACCCGAATCAGCCCGGGTATGGCCCGCGGGTCCCCGATCCTCCCGAGCACTCCCGCTGCGCCCTGCCTGACCAGTGAGTCCCCGTGGCTGAGTGCCGCGATGAGCGGTTCCACCGCGAGGGTGCCGATCGAGGCGAGCGCAAGCCCCGCACGCTGACGGATCTCGGGCTGCGGGTGGGCGAGAGCCGCCACAAGGGGGTCGATGCTCCTTCCTCCCAGGGAACAGAGCGCCTCGGCCGCGGAGATGCGGACATAGCCGGACTCGTCGCCGAGAAGGCTTATGAGCGGGGCGATCGCCTCCTCGCTCCCAAGCAGTTTCAGGGCCGCCGCCGCCTCCCGCCGCACGCCAGGGTCGCTGTCCTTCAGTGTCTCGATCAGCGGTCCGGTTGCGGCCTGGACCTGCATCTCCCCCAGTATCTCGGCGGCACCGCGGCGTATCGCGGGGTTCTCACGGGAGAGGGCACGTATCAGCGAGTCCACGGCAGGCTCCCCTGCACGTGCACATGCACGCATGGCCTCCTGGCGGACCGACTCGTCTTCGCTTCCCAGCATCTCGATGAGAGGGGGCACGGCAGGGAGGCCGATCCTGGCAAGGGTCTCCCCTGCACCCCTCCGGACAATCCAGTGCTCGTCTTTCAGGGCATTGACAAGCGGGTCGATGAAGGCGTCCCCGAGTTCACCTGCCGCCCGGATCGCGTTCCAGCGGGCCTCCACGTCCCCGTAGGCGAGTGCCCTCCTCACGCTCTCCACGTCCTCCCTCTCCACCTCGTCCATCTGGTGCGCGCTATCCCCGCCAAGCGCTCCCTTGAGTGATCGAAAGATGCTCATCCGGGTCCTCTTCCTCACACCTGTGTCTGCCGCGCAGGTAAAAAACCCTTTTTGTTGCCGGGGGAAGTAAAACCGGCCTTTCACGTCCCCCGTACAAGGGAGAGAATCCCTGCGGCAAGTGACTCGTCGACCCCCTCGCGGTTCATCAGCGTGTCCATCCGGGTCGCGCCTGGAACGCCCACCGTGTCCCGCGTGTCCTGTACGAAGAAGTCCAGGAACCTGGCATAGAGATCCCTCGTTGCGGCAGAATCGGGGGCAAACCCCCTTGCACGCATCAATGCGGCGGCAGGCCCGCTTACCGGCGCATCCCCGATGAAGGGGCTCACTGCGACCACCGGCACGCTTTCCAGGGCTTCAACGACTCCCCCGCATTCAAGGATAGGCAGGATGCTGGTGATTGGGTTGCTGGGCCCGATGATCACCGCCTCCGCGGAATTGATCGCGGAGAGGACCTCGGGGGTGGCCGCGGGAGGCGTCTCCCATCTCCTCTTTACCTCGTCGACAGGGAGCGTTCCCCTGTGCCTGACCCAGTACTCCTGGAAGTGAATTTCGCGCCCACCCGTCATGATGATGGTCTCGACCTGGGTATTCGTCATGGGCAGGACCTGTGCCCTGACCTTGAGGGACGCGCACAGGTGCGCGGTCGCTCTGGTGAGGTTCATCCCCCTCCTCAGGAGTTCTCCCCGCAGGATATGGATGGCCCGGTCGCGGTCGCCTATGGCGACGTATTCACCGCTGTCCAGGCGCGTCAGTTCATCGTGGGTGGTGAACGTGTCCCCCTCCTGCCCCCACCACGACGTGGTGTTGAGCAGTCCCGAGAAGAGGTAGATCAGGGTATCGATGTCGGGCGACAGGAAGTTCCCGCTCATCCACAGGTCCTCGGCGGTGTTGACAACGACGGAGATCTCGTGGTCGGGAACATGCCGCCTCATGCCCCGGACCAGCTTGGGGGTCCCGGTTCCCCCGGAAAGGAAGGTGATCATACTTCTATACTATTTATAGGAGGGTGAGAAGAGTGTTGTTTCGGATTGGGCATGAAGATCATAAAGGACCCTGTGCATGGCTACGTGGAAGTTCCGTCGTCCATGGTCTCCCTCCTTGACTCGGCTCCCATGCAGAGGCTCCGGTACGTGCGGCAGCTCGGGTTCTCCTACCTCGTATACCCCGGCGCCCACCATACCAGGTTCGAGCACTCCCTCGGGACGATGCACCTTGCAGGGGTGATGGCCCGACAGCTCGACCTTGACGCGGATGAGCGCCTTCTTGTGGCCGCGGCGGGGCTCCTTCACGACATAGGGCATGGGCCCTTCTCTCACGCAATCGAGCCGCTCTCGGAGGAGTTCGCAGGGAAGAGCCACCAGGACGTCGAAGGACTCCTGGAGCAGCCGGAGACCGGGGGGATCCTGGAACGGATGGGTGTCGATCCTGACGGGGTGACCTCCATGATCAAGGGGGAGCATCCCCTCTCGGGTATCATCCACGGCGAGCTTGACGTGGACCGGATGGATTACCTCCTGCGGGACGCGCACTATACCGGGGCCCCGTACGGCACGGTGGATGCCCACCGGCTGATCCGGAGCACCACCCTTGCAGATGGCAGGGTGGTCCTGGAGGAGGCCGGGATCAATGCGGCCGAGTCGCTCCTTATTGCCCGCACCCTGATGCGCCCCGCGGTCTACTTCCACCATGTGAGCCGGATCGCGGAGATGATGTTCCAGGGGGCGGTGATGGCGCACGTCGAGAGTAATGCCAAAAGTAACCTTCTCTCGCTCCTTTACGATGACGATGCTGCCTGCATGCAGGCTCTCCTCACCTCCCCCTCGCCGGTCGCGCGGGATCTCTCCCGCCGAATCTACCAGCGCAGGCTCTACAAGCGGGCGATCTACGTGAACCGCAACCAGGTGAACGCGGCGAGAGTTGCCCAGTGCTCCCCGTATCCGAAGAGAGCGGCGCTGGCTGCAAAGATCGCGGCCGTTGCCGGGCTCTCCCCCCACGAGGTGCTGGTGGACATCCCGCCGTTCCCTGGCGACATGTCGCTTCACGTCCAGGTCAGGAACCGTCACAGGGCTGTCGGCATATCGGAACTCTCCCCGCTCCTTCACACCCTGAACGAGACCCGCAGGGGCCAGTGGCGGCTCGGGGTCTATACCCTCCCCGAGCACAGGGACGAGGTCGCGGGTATCGCAACAGACGTGCTCCACGTGAGGCCCGAGACCATGCAGGAGAGGCTCTTTGGGTGAGCCTCTCTGAAATGGATGCGAGAGAGCGAAAAAGAATCTTTAAGAACGCCTGCCGCCAAGAGAGAGCGAGGGGGTCTTCATTGATCGAATACTGGATCGTGGTCACCACCGGCGTGGCCGCTGTGGCAATCGTCCTCTGCGGCGCATATCTGTACAATGAGATAAAATCGCGGGAGTTCGTGCAGAACAGGGTGAAGCTGAAGGTATACGTGGCACTCCTGCAGGCGGTGACCGAGATCAACGTCGCCGGAAACGATGCATACGCGCTCGATCGGGCAAAACGGAACCTTGCATCCACGCTGAACCAGATCAACCTGATCGCCGGGCCGCAGGTGCTCCTCCACGTCAACGAGCTGCTTGACTTCCTGAACGAGACGCGGGAAGGCGATTACGATGTCCTCAAGGAGAAGAACATCCTGAACTCCATCGTGAAGGCGGCGAGGAGGGAACTTGACCCTGCGAGCGCACGGGCGCTTGAAGAGTCCCAGTTCCGGTTCCGTTTCTACAACCCGCCCCGGCCCTGAGAGTCCCGTCCTATTTCTTTTTTCATACCGGCGGTGCGTTCCCAGGCAGGTTTCGGGGGCTTGTAGATTTATCAGAGTGCAGCTCACACCTTATCGCATGGGTGGGAGGCAAGACTGCAATGCGTGAATTCATCGAGCAGATGCGGGAACGGTCCCTGGTCGTCGATGTGGATGAGCGGCCCCGGGGAGAGTTCGACGCACCAAAAATGGCCAGCACCACCGATTCGCTCCTCTTCTTCCATGATCTGCCCGGCGGCCGGGCGGTCATGAATGTCACGGCCACAAGGAAGGCCCTCTCCCTCGCGCTTGGCCTTGGAGAGAGAGAGATCGGGATGAAACTCTCGAAGGCGTCCTACGACGGCAGCGTGGTCCGCGAAGGGTCGCTTTCGATGCGTCCGGCGGACCTCTCCCGCATCCCGGCAATGAAGTTCTTCCCAAAAGATGCGGGGAAGTACCTCACTGCCGGGATCGTCTTCTCGGGCTACGGGGGAGTGGAGAACGCCTCCATCCACCGCATGCTTGTCCTTGACCAGGAACGGGTGGCGGCAAGGCTCGTCGAGGGAAGGCACACCTACACGCTCCACCGGGAGGCACTGGCCCGCGGGGAGGAGCTCCCTGTGGCCGTTGCCATCGGTGTCCACCCGGCAGTGACCTTCGCGAGCTGCTCAAGGGTCCCGAAGGGAAAGGAGCTCCCCTTTGCCGCAGAGCTGCTGGGCGGCGAGGTACGGGTGCACCAGTGCAGCAACGGGGTGCTCGTCCCCGAAGCAGAGATCGTGCTCGAAGGGTATATCGGGAGCGATACGGCACGCGAGGGACCGTTTGTCGACATCACGGGAACGTACGACAGTGTCCGCGTCCAGCCGGTCATCCGGTTCACCGGGATGCATACCAAGAATGACTGTATCTACCACAGCATCCTCCCCGGGGGCAACGAGCACCGCATCCTGATGGGGGTCCCCTACGAGCCCATCATATTCAGGGCGGTCTCGGCCGTCACCGAGGCAAGGAACGTGGTGCTGACCACCGGCGGGTGCGGGTACTTCCACGCAGTGGTCCAGATCAAAAAGAGCACCCAGGGGGACGCCAAGAATGCCATCATGGCCGCGTTCGCCGCCCACACCTCCCTGAAGCATGTGGTCGTGGTCGACGAGGACATCGATCCTTCCGACCCCGCGGAAGTCGAGTTTGCCCTTGCCACAAGGGTCAGGGGTGACCGGGACATCTTGGTGGTCACCGGCGCAAGGGGCTCGTCCCTTGACCCCTGCAGGGTGGGGGACGGGACCAACGTGAAGGTGGGAGTGGACGCGACGATGGTCCTCGGCCAGGAGGCCGAGTTCCTGCGTGTCGGCTGGCAGGAAGGGCAATGATCCTCTCGGCTGAAGAGGAGGCCATCCTCGCCGGGGAAGAGGGCGAGACGAGGGCCAGGATGCTCGAGATCCTCTTGGCGCTGGGGAAAGTCTACGGCGCGGAGCGGCTGATCCCCATCCGGAGCGCCCAGGTGAGCGGGGCCTCCTACAAGACGATAGGCCGCTTTGGCCTCGACTGGCTGCAGCAGCTCGACACAAAGGTCTCTGTCCCGACGGTCCTCAACCCGGTGGGCATGGATCGCTCACGGTGGCGGGAGATGGGGATCACCCCGGAATTTGCCCGGGTGCAGGAGCAGGTGCTGGATGCCTACAGGCGCCTTGGGGTGACCATGGAGTGCACCTGCACGCCGTATTACCTGTACATGACGCGGTTTGGCGATCACCTCGCCTGGTCTGAGTCTTCGGCCGTCGCGTATGCAAACTCGGTGATCGGTGCGAGGACGAACCGCGAAGGGGGGCCGAGCGCACTCGCTGCGGCGATCATCGGCAAGACGCCCGAGTACGGGCTCCACCTTGTCGGGGCAAGGAAGCCCCAGGTGGTCATCTGCGTGGAGGAGGGTGACCGCCTCGTTGACGCGGCACACTTCGGGGCACTCGGATACCTTGCAGGCAGGCTCGTGGGGAGTCGTATCCCCCTGCTGGAGGGAATCCGGCCGAAAAAGGACCTCCTGAAGGCGCTCGGCGCCGCCATGGCAGCCTCGGGCGCAGTCGCCCTCTTCCACGTGAAAGGGATCACCCCCGAAGCCCGGGTCTTCTCCTATCCCACAGAAGGGCTGGAGGTCATCGAGATCGGGTATGGGGAGATATCCGCGCTCATGAAGGAGATCCCCGTCGATGCAGTCGCCCTTGGATGCCCCCACTGCTCGCCGGAAGAGCTCTCCCGGATCGCAGGACTCCTGGCCGGCAAAAAGGTTGGGATCCCTGTCTTTGTCTTTGCGGCAAGGGATGTCGCAGTGCACCACCCTGCCGAGGTCGCGGCGATCGAGGAGAGCGGGGCGCACGTCTTTGCAGACACCTGCATGGTTGTCTCTCCCGCGATGGAGCGGTTCGGCGCAATCATGGTGAACTCGGGGAAGGCGTTTGCCTACATCCCGAACATGTGCGGTGCGGCGGTAAGGCTCGGGAGCACCGAGGAGTGCATCGAAGTGGCGACGCGGCCAGCTGCAGGGGCCTCCTGAACACGGCGCATTCGCGCCGGGGACCGGGAACATCTCTTTGTTCCCGGTGGATTTATCAACGATTTTATGCAAATACCCAACTGAATGGCATTCTCGGACCTGCACCTGAACACGATGGACCGTTACAAACCGGCCATCCTCCTCCTGCTGGTCGCGGTCTCCGTCATCCTCGAGGCGGTCGTGCACCATGCGATGGGGATAGAGGTGGTCTACTCCCACTTCTTCTACATCCCTGTCGTCCTCGGGGCGATCTGGTACGGGAAGAAGGGTGTCCTGGTCGCGGTTTTCCTCGCGGCGGTCTACGCCGGCGATTACTATCTTATCAACGGAGTCGTGCATACCGACGCGGTAATGAGAGCCCTGATGTTCGTAGTGGTTGCGTTCGTCATCGGGATGGTGATGGACTATATCCACAGGGAGCAGGAGCAGGTAATGACCCAGATGGCCAACGCCGCCCTGGGAGGGGGCACTTCCGGGGGATTCCGGGGAAACCTCGGGGAACTGAAGGCAAAGCTCCGGTCTTCGGTCAACGTGAAGCGGCTCAAAGAGGAGGGGGACATCGGGGGGCTCATCGGTGCCCTCGGCCATCGGGATGCCGCGATCCAGTATGAAGCGGCCGAGGCCCTGGGTGTGCTGAAGGAGCCGTCCGCGGTCACTCCCCTGATGACAGCCCTGACCGGCGACCGCTACTCAGGGGTGCGGTGGAAAGCGGCCGAAGCCCTTGCACGGATCGGCGGACCTGCCGTGGAGCCTCTCGTTGGCGCACTCGGGCACTCCGACGAGGACGTGCGGTGGAAGGCAGCGATTGCCCTTGGCGAGATTGGCGACGCCCGTGCAATCCCCCCGCTCGTCGCGCTCCTCGAAGACCAGGACCGGTTTGTCCAGAGCAGGGCGGCGTACTCGCTGGGGCAGTTCGGCAACGCCGCGCTCTCTCCCCTGCTGCTCGTGCTGGAGGCCGGGAGCCCGGCCGCCAGGAGGGGAGCCGCAATTGCGCTTGGAAAGGTCGGAGACCCCGCGGTAATGGAACCGCTCCTCTCCGCGCTCTTGGATCCTGACGAAGGAGTGCGCTCGGCGGTGATCGAGACCCTCGCAGGCCTCGGGGAGGGTGTGCACTCACGCGTCCTCGCTCATATCCGCGGACTCTCTCCAGGAGAGAGAGACCGGGTCTTCCAGTCTCTCCGGGAGGCGACCAACCCGAGGTTCATCGAGGGATTTTTACCGGTCCTCTCCATGGCAGATGAAGACGCGAAAGCGGTTATCCTCTCCCTGGTCCGCCAGGGAGGAAGTGGGGAACAGGGAGGGAAAGACCCGGCCCCCGGTGGATAAACCCCTCCTGCTTCCCGCTGATTCCCGGGTCCCGGTCAAATATATGTGATGCGAGTCCCATCTCTTCCTGTGTTTGGAATATACCAGATCCCTTTCCAGACAGACGCACCCGGAATCACAGTCTCTGTGGAGAGCGGGTTGGCCACTTCCACCTACCGGAGGACCTCTCCAGAAGGGGCCCTCGCAAAGCGGCTTGGGTATCGGGAAGGGAGGGTGATCATCAACCCTGTCGAGCCGATCAACCTTCCCACGGAGGTGACGGGGATGCTCGAGTTCCACTTCATGCCTGTCACTATGAGGCCGAACTCACGGATCACGATTTGCCTGAAGTTCCCGGTGGAGATCGGGGTGTTCGTGGGGGCGGATGACAATTACACGCTCCTCGATGTCTTCTCTCTGGCCAGGCCCAAGTACTCGCTCTACGGCACGCCTGAAAAGGGAGTCATCACAAGGCACGTGGAGTGCGAAGTGTACGAAGATGCCCCCCCCACGAACCCCCTCGAGGAGGGGGTACTCTTTCTCACGCTCAGGAACTCGGGCAGGGACTGGATCGAGGTCACCCGCGCCGTTTTCGAGAGCTCGGCGCTCCGGCTTTTCTACGATAAGACCGTGGCGATGGCCGGGGAGATGGAGGTCTTCTCGAGGATGGTGGCCGAAACAAAGGTCATCGACCGCCCCCCCGAGGAGGGAATGAAGCAGGCCCTCAGGGTATACCCGACAAAAAAGAGCCTGATCCCCGAGAGGCCGCCGTTCATGATGGAGTACGGGGTAGGTGACTGACAATGGCGTTCGAGTCCCTCAGGATGGAACTGTTCGGGAACGTGACCCTGCTTGACCTGATCGTCTTTGCAATCGCTGTCTTCGTTGCCCTGGTCATCGCAAAGATCGTGGCCATCTACCTGAAGAAGTCCTTAAGCGACCGGATCCCGCCTGCAGAGATGGACTTCCTGATCAAGGTCATCCAGGCGGCAATCGTCATCATCGGGGTATACCTGGCGCTCCCGAGTTTCAACATCAACCTCGCGGACATGCTGGTGGTGGGCGGAACGATGGGGCTTGTCATCGCGTTTGCGAGCCAGAGGATTGTCTCGAACTTCGGATCCGGTCTCTTCCTCATCGCCGAACGNNGTCAACATCGGCACGGTGAGCGGCACTGTCGAGGAGATACGGGTTCTCTCCACCATCATCAAGACGCACGAGGGGGTGTACGTCAGGGTCCCGAACGAGAAGATCTTCACCTCCGAGATCACCAATTTCGTCGCAAACGTTGCGCGCAGGTTCGAGTACACCATCGGGATCAGCTACCAGTCCGATGCCGAACACGCAATCCGGATTGTCAAAACGCTCCTCGAAGATCACCCGTTCGTGCTCAGGCACCCCTCACCGAGCGTATTCGTCGACACCCTCGCGGATTCGAGCGTGAACCTCCGGGTGTTCATCTGGGCACCTTCCAGGGTGTGGTGGTCAGTGAGGACCGAGATGCTCTGGGCGATCAAGAAGGCGCTCGAGAACGAGGGAATCGAGATCCCGTTCCCGCAGCAGGTGGTCACGTTCGCACCGGGGACGGGGCTTTCCCTCAATCCCGGGTGCGGCGGGGAAGGAGAGGGCCATGGGTGACCCGGTGCTTGAGGGACTCACTGATACCCTCGTAAACGGCACGATGGCGGAACGCCGCGAGGCAGTTCGGCGGCTTGCCGGCAGGGGTGAGGGCGCCATCCAGCCCCTGCTCGCACTCCTCCGCCAGCCCGTCGGAAACGATGCACGCTGGTACGCCGCCGTTGCGCTCGTGAAGATCGGGCCCGCTGCCATCGGGCCTCTCATCGAAGCGGTCGCAGGCAACGATGACCAGGACTTCCGGCGATATGTCGCTGCTGCGCTTGGCCACCTCGGCGAGCCGGCAGTGGCACCGCTGATCGAGGCCATGCGGGATGCCGATCCGAAGATGCGGGGATTCCTGGCGCAGGCGCTCTGCAGGATCGGCGGTCCGGCGATCCCCGCAGTCCGGTCGATGCTCGGGTCCGACGACCCTGTGGTGAGGGAGTGTGCGACACTCACCCTCTGGCAGATGGGCGAGGAGGGGATCGCGTCTCTCCTCTCCTCGGTGGACGAAGAGTCTCTGCAATAGCGGTCCCCCGCGAATCCGGGCTGCGTCAGATGGCATCTGCAACGTGAAATGCGGGCGTCTCCTGCACTATATCCCAACTGATAAGTCCCTGCCGCGGCAAGAGAGATGGTGATGATGCAGTGCTCTCCCGGGATGGAGCGGTACCTCGCGGGGCTCCAGGAGGGGCTGGAGGCGGCCATGGCTGTCGCTGAGAAAGCGAGGGCGGCAGGGATCGACCCCCGCACCACCGTCGAGATCCCCGTGGCAAGCGACCTTGCGGACAGAGTCGAGGCGCTGCTCGGGATAAAGGGCCTGGCGAAGAGGATCCGGGAGATGGAGGGGGAGATGTCCCGCGAGGAGGTGGCCCTCCACATCGGCGAGGACTTCGTGCAGCGCAGGTTCGGGGAGGAGACCGACGAGGAGATCCTCGACCATGCCATCCGGACCGCGATGGCGGTCCTGACGGAAGGCGTGGTCGCGGCCCCGACAGAGGGGATCGCAAAGGTGGGCATCGGCAGAAACGACGACGGCAGCCGGTACCTGAAGATCTATTATGCAGGGCCGATCAGGAGTGCCGGGGGGACCGCCCAGGCACTCTCTGTGCTCGTGGGCGACTTTGTCCGTCGGGCGCTCGGGATGAACCGCTACGTCCCGAGGCAGGAGGAGGTGGAGCGTTACATCGAGGAGATACGACAGTACAACTCCATCATGAACCTGCAGTATCTCCCTTCGGAGCGTGAGATCCGGCTGATCGTCCAGAACTGCCCGGTCTGCATCGACGGGGAGGGAACGGAGCAGGAGGAGGTCAGCGGCTACCGGAACCTCGAACGGGTTGAGACGAACACCGTGCGGGGCGGCATGGCGCTCGTCCTCGCGGAAGGCCTCGCCCTCAAGGCCCCGAAGGTCCAGAAGAATGTGAGGGCGCTATCACTGGACGGGTGGGACTGGCTGGACGAGCTGATAGGCGGCGCTGCAAAAAGTGGCGATGGTGACGACGCGGCCGGCATCAAGCCAAAGGACAAGTACCTCAGGGATCTCATCGGCGGCCGGCCCGTATTCTCCTACCCGATGAGGAAAGGAGGGTTCCGGCTCCGCTACGGCCGGTCCCGGAACACCGGCTTTGCCGCGGCGGGACTGAACCCGGCGACGATGCATATCCTTGGGGACTTCCTGGCCGTGGGCACCCAGATGAAGATCGAGCGGCCCGGGAAGGCTGCCGGGATCGTCCCCGTGGACAGCATCCAGGGCCCTACGGTCAGGCTCAAATCGGGAGACGTGCTCAGGGTCGACGATGCGGTGCAGGCAAGGGAGTGTGCCCCCGAGGTGGATTATATCCTCGATATCGGGGAGATCCTGATC
>DUGV01000201.1 GCA_013331225.1 Methanolinea sp. | reverse complement strand
TGAGTTCAAATCTCAGCGACCCCATATTTAGAAACGAATTTTGAGGCTTAATGATGGAATCATATACTCGATATGAAAGAGCGCGGATCATTGGGGCCCGAGCTCTCCAGATATCGATGGGTGCACCGCTCCTGATTAAAACCATTCATGTTGAACCGCTTGATATCTCAATTGAGGAATTTGAGCAAGGCGTCATCCCCATCACCGTAAAAAGAAAGTGATCTGATGTCAACCATTGAACAGATTATTCTACGAACAATTCTGGACAGCAGGGGTAATGCCACCGTCGAAGCCGATATCTTTACAGAGAGCGGCTTTGGTCGGGCAGCTGCTCCGAGCGGAGCCAGTACAGGCACATATGAGGCAAAGGCAAAGCCGGCCCGTGAAGCAGTAGAGAATGCGAAAGAGCACCTGATTCCATCACTTATCGGCGAGGATTCTCGCGACCAGATCACCTTTGACACGCTTTTACGGGAACTGGACGGGACAGCCGACTTCAGTTCAATCGGCGCAAACGTGGCCGTTGCACTCTCACTCGCAAACGCAAAGGCAGCTGCATCGTCACTCGGGCAGGAGCTCTTCCGTTACCTTGGCGGAGCATTTGCTGGCCAGACTCCTCTTCCGCTGGGAAATGTCATCGGCGGAGGAGCGCATGCATCCAATGCAACAGATATTCAGGAGTTTCTCGTAGTTGCAACCGGAGCGGCAGATGCTGAAGAAGCAGTCTTTGTGAACGCTGCCGTCCACAAAAAGATCCGTGATCTCCTGAAGCAACAGGGCAAAGGATGCGGCAAAGGCGACGAAGGCGCCTGGGCTCCCGCAATTGAGGACCGAACGGCTTTTGAGATTGTATCAGAGGCAATCAACGCGGTTTCCGATGAGACCAGCGTCGAGATCAACATGGGCATTGATGTGGCCGCAAGCGAGCTCTGGGACGGCGAAAAGCACTACCGGTACCGTGATGCATCCCGCACTACAGAAGAGCAGATCGACTAT
Source organism: Methanolinea sp. (assembly GCA_013331225.1). GTDB lineage: Archaea > Halobacteriota > Methanomicrobia > Methanomicrobiales > Methanospirillaceae > Methanolinea_A > Methanolinea_A sp11423u. The sequence continues at coordinate 3,201 of DUGV01000201.1, read as the reverse complement.
ATCGCTGAGCTCATCGACCGGTACAACCTTGTCTATGTTGAGGATCCGCTATTTGAGGAGGACTTTGACGGGTTTGCCGATTTGACGGGTCAGGCCGGATCTTCCTGCCTGATCTGCGGCGACGATCTCTTTGTCACCAACGTGGAGCGCATCCTGACCGGTATCCAGAAAGACGCCGCAAACTGCGTGCTTATCAAACCAAACCAGATCGGAACGCTCACCGAAACCTTTGAGGCAGTCCACCTTGCACAGGCTAACGGTATGGAGACGGTTATGAGCCACCGCTCCGGCGAAACGACCGATATGACGATCGCTCACCTTGCGACAGCCTTTGAATGTGTTTTCCTGAAGACAGGCACTGTCGGCGGAGAGAGGATTGCAAAACTTAACGAACTCATACGAATTGAGGAGCTTATCTAATGACCAACGAGATAGAAATCGAACTGAAAGAGCCGCTCATTCCAGTGGAAGAATACCTCGCAGCAGGTGTCCACATCGGCACTCAGCAGAAGAGCAGGGATATGAAAGAGTTCATCTACCGCGTACGTGGAGACGGACTGTACATACTGGACATTCAGGCAACCGATGAGCGGATCAAGACCGCCGCGAAGTTCCTCTCCCAGTACGATCCGGGAAGAATCCTGGTCGTCACATCGCGCCAGTACGGGCAGTATCCTGCAAAGAAATTTGCAGAATCCATCGGGGGCATGGCGGTCACCGGCCGGTTCATCCCGGGGATGCTTACCAACCAGAACCTTGCCAACTACATCGAGCCGCAGGTTCTGGTTGTCACCGATCCAATCGGTGACGCGCAGGCGGTAAAAGAGGCGGTCCAGAGCGGGATTCCCATCCTTGCGCTCTGCGATACCAACAACATGACCAGCCTCGTGGATCTCGTGATACCTACCAACAACAAGGGGAGAAAGGCACTCTCGATGATCTACTTCCTGCTCACCCGCGAGATGCTCCGCCTGAGGGGGATCACCACTTCCCTCACCCCGGAAGATTTCGAGACCGAACTCTAATATAGGTGAGATACGAGAGGGTAGATCCGATGAAGACTCGGAGATGCGGGGTTGCCGGCATGTTCTACCCAAGGGACCCTCACCACCTCGAGCAGCTGCTGGAGAAGTTCTTCTCGAACAAGAACGCGGGGGTGGATGCGCTCGGAATCGTCTCCCCCCATGCAGGGTATCCGTATTCCGGCGAGGTGTCTGCCCTTGCATATACTGCCTTTCCCGCATCGTTTGCAGGAACATTCGTGGTGATAGGGCCGAGTCACAGGGGGTATCGTACCTGTACCTCGCTCATCCCCTGGGAGACCCCGCTTGGAATCGTCGACAATGATACGGCGTTCGGGTCCTCGCTTGACCTCGATCCTGACGAGGTCTCGCACCAGGAGCAGGAGAACTCCCTTGAAGTGCAGATCCCGTTCATCAAGTACCGGTTCCCGCGGGCAAGGATCGTTCCCATCCTGATGGGTGACCAGACTCTCGAGGGGGCCCGCCATCTCTCCAGGACACTCATCGACGGGATCAGGAGGAGCGGACGCAACGATATCAGGATCGTGGCATCGAGCGATTTCTCCCATTATGTCCCGGACGCGGTGGCAAGGGAGAACGACCTCTATGCCATCGCCGCAATCGAGCACCTGGACGTGGAGGAATTCTACCGCCGCATCCAGTCCCGGAGGGTGAGCACATGCGGGTACGGCCCGGTCGCAACCATGTGCCTGGTATGCAGGGAACTTGGAGCCTCCAGCGGCCGGCTGTTGCGGTATGCCACCAGCGGCGATGTGACGGGTGACCCCGAAGTGGTCGGGTATGCAGCCATTGCGGTGATGTAGGGTGGCGACCTGGAGCGCCCCAGGCAAGGTCTTCCTGTTTGGGGAGCACGCGGTGGTATATGGGAAGCCCGGCGTGGCCATGGCGATCCGCCCAAGGGTTTTTGTGACTGTGCGGAAGAGCAAGTCCGCCCATCATGCAAGGTCCCCCTACATTGACAGCTGCTTTGACGAGATGGGGGTCAAGGGAAGCGTGTACGTGAACTCCCAGCTCCCTTCATCCTCTGGCCTCGGTTCCTCAGCTGCCGTGACCGTTGCAACCCTCTCGGCGATCAACGACGAATTCGGGAAGAAGTACAGCATGGAGGAGATAGCGACCATGGCGTACGCCATCGAGAAGAAAGTCCAGAAGGGAAAGGCAAGCCCCACCGACACGAGCGTCTCCACCTTCGGTGGCATTGTAATGATCACGGGCACCCAGCGCCGGAGGCTGCCTCCACAGAATCTCCCCCTGGTAGTGGGAAACACCCTCGTCTCACACAGCACCGCGAAGATGGTCGAGAAGGTCGCGGACCTCAAGAAGAAAAATCCCGAGATCTGCGAACCGATACTCGATGCAATCGGGGCTGTCTCGATGTGCGCAATCCGCAATTTTTCAGATCCCCACGCGCTTGGGAATTTGATGAACATGAACCATGCACTCCTCGAGGCCCTTGGTGCAGGACACCCCACGCTCTCCCGCCTGGTCCTTGCTGCGAGGGCAGCAGGCGCGTACGGGGCAAAGCTGACGGGTGCGGGAGGAGGCGGTTGCATGGTTGCTATCTGCCCGAAGCACCTGAAGAGCAGGGTGGTGGGGGCTGTCGAGGCATGTGATGCCAAGGCATTCATCACCAACCTCGATACAGAAGGGGCAAGGAAGGAGAAGGATGTCTGAACGACTGCTGCTCAAGATCGGGGGCAGCGTGTTGACGGAGAAGGGCAGACAGGGAGCCGCCGATACCCGGGCTATTGCGACGATTGCGTCAGAGATCGCAGGACATGCAGAGAGTTCCCTCTGCCTCGTTCACGGCGCGGGGTCATTTGGCCACCCCGAGGCCCACAGGTACGGGCTGGCGAAGGGAGCGGACCGGAACAACCGGCAGGGGATAGCCCTGACACACGGGGCTGTCTGCCGGCTGAACCAGATGATGGTGGAGGCCCTGCGGGATGCAGGGGCTGATGCGATTGGCATTCATCCCCTCGGCAGCGCGTGGGCCAGGGCGGGGCGCCTGCTCACTCTTGAGACCCGGCCTCTGCAACGCCTGATGGACGTGGGAATCATACCGGTGCTTCACGGGGATGTCGTAATGGATGAGGTGCAGGGTGCCTGCATCGTATCCGGCGACCAGATCATCCGTTACCTGGGCGGGCATCTTGCG
>DUGV01000164.1 GCA_013331225.1 Methanolinea sp. | reverse complement strand
ATTCCGGACTAGGCCACGACCCCGTGACTCTATAAGGTCGCTTTGTGCCGATTTAATGGTTATGCTGTTGATCCGGTGGGGATATAAGATCTCGTGACTCACCTCTTTAGGATGGATGCAGGCAGCTATGATTGCGGGACCTCTACCTATCCGCTGCTCGGGTACACGATAGGTGAGATGCTGAACCGGATAGCCCGGAAGTATCCCCGCACCGATGCGCTGGTCTCGGTGCACCAGGGGATCCGCTACACCTACGGTGAATTCCTCGGGAGGGTAAACGATCTCGCCAGGGGCCTTATGGCGATCGGGGTGGAGAAGGGAGATCGCGTGGGGATCTGGGCAATGAACCATGCCGAGTGGGTACTGACCCAGTGCGCCACCGCCAGGATCGGAGCCATCATGGTGAATATCAACCCGGNNTCCTCAAGCAGGCCGAGATCCAGACAGTGATTGTCCAGGGCCGGTTCAAGACCTCTGACTATATTGGGATGTTCCGCGAGGCATGCCCTGAAGTCGACACCTCGCGCACGGGGCACCTGGAGACCGAGAAGTTCCCATTCCTGAAGAATGTCATCTTCATGGGCGATGAACCGCAGAAGGGGATGTTCTCCTGGTCGCAGATCATCTCCCGCGGCCAGGCGGTGAGCAAGGATGAGCTCGTGGCCCGGGAAGAGTCGCTTGACTTCGATGATCCCATCAATATCATGTATACAAGCGGGACCACGGGCTTTCCCAAGGGGGTCGTCCTTTCTCACCACAGCATCCTCAACAACGGCTACATTATCGGGGAGGGGATGAACTTTTCCGAGAAGGACCGGCTCTGCATCCCAGTCCCGTTCTATCACTGCTTCGGGATGGTCCTCTCGAACATCGCCTGCATGACCCACGGAAGCACGATGGTCCTGCCGTCTCCCACCTTCGATGCCCTGGAGGTGCTAAAGACCGTCGAGAAAGAGCGCTGCACCGCCCTGCACGGGGTACCCACGATGTTCATCGCCGAGCTCTCGCACCCCGACTTCCCGAAGTACTCGATGAAGACGCTTCGCACCGGAATCATGGCCGGATCCCCCTGCCCTATAGAGGTTATGAAGGAGGTCAACCGGAAGATGANNGATGAACATGTCCGAGATCGTCATTGTCTACGGGCAGACCGAGACCGCCCCCGGCGTGACGATGACCACGACAAAGGACCCGCTGGAACGCCGGGTCTCGACGGTGGGACGGGTCTTTCCTCACACCGAGATCAAGATCATCGACCCAAAAAGCGGGAAGATCGTGCCCCGGGGCGAGATCGGCGAGATATGCGCACGCGGCTATTGCGTGATGAAGTGCTATTACCACAACCCAAGCGCCACTAATGCCACGCTCGACGAGAACCACTGGAACCACACCGGGGACCTCGGGACTATCGACGAGGAAGGGTATGTGAAGATCGTAGGCCGCTTAAAGGACATGGTCATCCGTGGCGGCGAGAACATCTACCCGAGAGAGATCGAGGAGTTCCTGCACCACCACCCGAAGATCGCAGACGTGTACGTCGTCGGCGTCCCGGATGTCAAGTATGGGGAGGAGCTCTGCGCCTGGGTCATGGTGGAGAACGGGCACTCTCTTTCAGAAGAGGAGGTCAAGGAGTTCTGCCGCGGGAAGATTGCCCACTACAAAATCCCGCGTTACGTCATGTTCGTCAACGAGTTCCCGATGAGCATCACCGGGAAGATCCAGAAGTTCAAGATGCGCGAGGCCTCGATCAAGGCACTCGGGCTCGAAGACGCCTCGAAGATCGAGACGGCGTGAGGGTAAATGAAGAGCGGGATCCTCGTTCCTCTTCCGCCGACGTGGTATGGCAGCCGCTGAGATTTACTGTTTTCTTTTTATCCGGCAGCAGGTGAAACAGTGGAGAAGGAATTTCACCTCTTCCCGCACACTCTCCAGTTTACGCGATGGCCTGCGGGCAGGGTTGAACGTGATGGATTTCGCCGAAATTGCACTCCAGGAACTGGCCCTATCGTGATCAGGAGGGTGCGCAAATATAGGGGGGTATCAGCCCCAGGAGCGTCATCGTGTGGTGAGTGCGGTTTGACTGAGGTGGGAAATTGAGTTCGCTAGGTTCTTTGACAGGGAGGGGGAGAATCCCCCTCCCCGACCCCCCCCAAATACGGGATAGTCTGCAAGAAGAGCATACTGGAAACCTCTGATTCTTCGAGATACCCAGCACTGGCTCTATCGCACTCAGGGGATGCCACAGTGGCGGGGCGAAGCCCCGAGAGCGTCATCATGTGAGGAGTGCGGTTTTCACATAGGTGGGAGGAGGAGAATCCCCCTTCCTCCATACGCGATAGCCCGTGGGCAGGGTTTACCGAGATACCAATCGGTACTTCCTGTTTCCCAGCACTGTCTCAATCATGTTCAGGGGATGTGCCTACGCTGCATCAGTCCCGATGGAGCATTGTCATCGAGAGGAATGCCGCTTTACTCATCAGGGAGTCGGGGAAAAGCCCCCTCTTCCTACTCTTCCCTCGCCCTCTTCACGAGAGATGCCGCAGCCTTTGCAGCGCCTGCGACGATCTCCTCTTCTCCTGTGACGACCCGGTCCTTCATCAATACTCTCCCCTGGCAGATGGTGGTCTTCACTGCGTTCCCCGAGCAGGAATAGACCAGGTTCGAGGCGGCGTGGTGTAACGGAGTGTTGCACACGGCATGGGAATCCACCAGGATGAGATTTGCAGGCTCTCCGGGAGCGATCACGCCCCGTCCGAACCCAAGAGCCTTTGCGCCTGCAGAGGTCGCCATCGCGAGCGCTTCCCCGGCGGGAAGCAGTGTCTGGGAGTTCCAGGAATGCTTCTGGAGGAGCGATGCGATCTTCATCTCCTCGAAGAGGTCCAGGTTGTTGTTAGAGGCGCACCCGTCAGTCCCGAGGGTGACGGATGCCCCTGCCTCCTTCAGCCAATGATAGGGCATGGCCCTCCCTGTAGCAAGCTTCATGTTGCTGGCCGGGTTGTGGGAGATGTGCACCCCCCGTTTTGCAAGGAGGCTGCACTCGTCCCCATCAAGCCAGCAGCAGTGGGCGGCCACCGTCCGGGGTGTCAGGATGCCACATTCATCAAGGATCTTCACCGGGCGCTTCTGCCACTGGGAGACCGCATCTGTTACCTCCTTTTCCGTCTCGCTTAAGTGGACGTGGATCCCGATCTCCTTTTCGGCAGCGAATTCCGAGACCCACCTCAGTCCTTCGGGCGAGACGGTGTACATTGCGTGCGGCCCGACGGCTGCTTTGATCCTGGGATTTTTCATGCCGTGTATCGATTGCACCAGGCGCTCGGTCGCCCGGCACTCGGCCTCGCGCTTCTCCTCCGAGAAGAGGTCGAGGAATCCATAGGCGAGGACCGCACAGAGCCCCATCTCGTCAACCGCCCGGGCGGCCTCATCCATGAAGAAGTACATGTCATTGAAGGCCACGGTGCCGGACCTGATCATCTCAAGGCACGCGAGTTTCGTGCCCCAGTATACGTCCTCCCCGGTAAGGTGGGCCTCGAGAGGCCAGATCTTCTGGGTCAGCCAATCCTGCAGCGGCATGTCGTCGGCAAAGCCCCGGAGCAGGGTCATGGCGGCGTGGGTGTGGGTGTTCACGAGGCCCGACAACGCCAGGTCGCCGGCACCGTCGATGCAGGTCTCCGCTTCACCGCGAAAGGTGCGTGCGATTCCCACCCCTATCGAAGTGATAACCCCAGTCTCGTCCACGAAGATATCCTGGAGCGTTCCGTTCACCAAGACCCGCTCGATCAGGAGCGAAGTTCCTTTTATTTGCGTATTCTTCATGATGTAATCTCCTGGGCGAGTTCCTGGATGATGCGGGAGATAATCTCCTCCGTCCGATCTTTATACCGCGCCGAGTATTCCACGATCCTCTCGTAGGTGAGCAGTTCGTCCGAGAGGCCGTTTGCGTAGTTGTCGACGGTGCAGAGCGCCGCAACCTCGATTCCGAGTTCGATTGCAAGGGTCGCCTCGCTTGCAAGCGTCATTCCCACGATATCGCCGCAGAGTGCAAGCGCCCTGACCTCGGCCACCGTCTCGATCCTCGGGCCCCTTGTCTGGACGTAAGTCCCCCCGAAAATTGCCTCGGGGACAATCTCCTTCAGATGGTTTGACAACTCCGGAGAGAACCCAGGGTGCACGTGGCATATGGCATGGTCGTGAAGGGTTGGGACGGCTGCAGAGGAGAAGTAATCGGTCGGGATCACCATGCTCCCCGGCGGGATCTCTTTTTTGAGCGATCCCGACGACCCGAGCACCACCAGGCGGTCCACGCCGAGGAGCGCAAGGGCCGAGAGGTGCGACCGGTAGTTGATCCGGTGCGGCGGGATGTCCCGCTGGTGCCGGAGGAGGAGGGCGACTTCTCCTGCCATCACCTCGCTGTTGCCATACGGCGTGTGCACCACCCTCTTCTCCAGGTCGGGAAGCCTCGCAAAGAGAAGGCTTGTGCCCCCGATGATCCCGAGCATCAGGCCACCGCCGTGAAAATCGTGCGGTTCATGATCTTGTCCTTAAGTAATCTGGAACGGGCGGTTGTTCTGGCTTTCGGTGCGACTCTGCGCGGGGAGTCAATACCTGTATCTTTTCACCGCTCCCACAATACATCCATGGGCAGGTTTGCCATTGTCGATGACGAACGGATAAAAAAGGGAGAGTGCACGGACATCTATTTCTCAAGGAGCGAAGCGGTCCTCTCTGCTTCGGGCAACAATCCAATCGTTGCCATGGAGGTCACGGCGTCCGCGGTCCCTGGGGGCATGGGCATCCTCTGCGGGATGGAAGACGTGCTATCCCTCCTTGAAGATCTCCCCCTTGATGCGTATGCCATGCCGGAAGGCTCGCTCTTTCATCCATGGGAGCCGGTGCTTCGCGTCGAAGGGAAGTACCGCGATATTGCCCGGTACGAAACGGCAATCCTCGGGTTCCTCTGCCATGCATCAGGAATCGCCACCGCCGCCGCCAGGATCAAGGCAGTTGCAGCGGAACGGATGGTGTTCTCCTTCGGGTCACGCCGGCAGCACCCCGCTATCGCCACGATGGTCGAGCGCTCGGCGTGGATTGGCGGCGTCGACGGGGTGAGCAACACCTGTGCTCCCGCTGGAATTCCTCTTGCAGGAACCATGCCGCATGCATTCGTAATGT
>DUGV01000121.1 GCA_013331225.1 Methanolinea sp. | reverse complement strand
TGGTTCAAGCTGACGCACCGCGACATGGGCCCGCGTTCACGCTATCTTGGCCCTGAGGTTCCAAAAGAAGAGCTCATCTGGCAGGACCCCATCCCCTCAGTCAATCACCCCCTGGTTGATGCAAAGGACATCGCCTCACTCAAGGGCAAGATCCTGGCTTCCGGCCTGTCGGTCTCGGAGCTGGTCTCGACCGCCTGGGCGTCGGCATCTACCTTCCGCGGCTCCGACAAACGCGGAGGTGCGAACGGCGCACGGATTCGTCTTGCGCCGCAAAAAGATTGGGAAGTCAACGAACCTGTCCGGCTCTCGAAGGTACTCAGAACCCTGGAGGGAATCCAGCGCGAGTTCAACAGCAAAGCACCTGGAGGGAAAAAGGTCTCGCTCGCGGACCTGATCGTCCTTGCGGGTTGTGCAGGCGTCGAGCAGGCGGCAAAGAACGCCGGCCACAATGTGACGGTCGCCTTTGCTCCGGGAAGGATGGATGCCTCGCAGGACCAGACCGATGTTGATTCCTTCGCCGTGCTCGAGCCGAAGGCGGACGGCTTCCGCAACTATCAGAAAGCACGCTATGCGGTATCAGCCGAGGAACTGCTGGTCGACAGGGCACAGTTGCTGACTTTAACCGCACCGGAGATGACGGTGCTCTTCGGCGGAATGCGCGTGCTGAACGCCAACTTCAAAAAGACCCCTCACGGCGTCTTCACCAGGCGCCCGGAAGCGCTCACCAACGACTTCTTCGTAAACCTGCTCGACATGAGCACGGAATGGAAGCCGGTATCAGAAGACGCCGATGTGTTCGAAGGCCGCGATCGCAAGACCGGGGAACTCCGGTGGACCGGCACGCGTGTTGACCTGATCTTTGGCTCGAATGCCCAGCTCCGTGCCCTGGCCGAGGTCTACGCAAGTGCGGACGCGGAAGAGAAGTGTATCCGGGACTTCGTGGCGGCCTGGACCAAGGTGATGAACCTGGATCGTTTCGATCTCGAGTGGTCGTAATCTTCCACGCCTTTGATGATGGAGAACCCCAAATAGTGGATAAGGAAGAAGGACAGTTGCATCGAAGAAGGGCTGAGGTGGTGAAGGGAATATTTCGCGGGGAGCCACGGCTCATCTCCTGGAACATCACGCTCAGGTGCCCCCTCGCGTGCGCCCACTGCTACGTGGACGCCGGCGGCCGCGAGGCAGATGGAGTACTCTCCACCAAAGAGGCATTCGGTGTCATCGACCAGGTCTGCGAGACAGGAAGGCCGATTATTGTGCTGAGTGGGGGAGAACCCCTCCTCCGCGAGGATATCTACGAGATCGCCCGGTATGGGACAGAGCAGGGACTGCGGATGGTGATGGGGTCGAGCGGGTATCTCATCGACGGGAAGACCGCGGCACGACTTCGGGAAGCCGGGATACGTGCCGTTGCCATAAGCCTTGACTCTGCAAATCCCGCCGTACATGATTCGTTCCGCGGGATGCCCGGCGTATGGGAGAAGGCAGTCAGCGCGATCCGCAACCTTCAGGACGAGGGGATAGGTGTCCAGATCAACATGTCGGTCATGCGCCCGGATGTGAGCGAGGTCGCGGGAGTAATCGATCTCGGGGTGTCGCTCGGTGTGAAGGATTTTCAGGTATTCTTCCCTGTCCCCACCGGCCGGGCAAGGGGAAGCGATATCATGAACCCTCGCGTGTACGAAGGCCTGATCAGGGGTGTGCTGGAGAGATACAGGGATGCCCCGTTGCATATCCGCCCGACATGCGCCCCGCAGTTCCGCCGCATCGCAGATGAACTCGGAATAGAGAACCCCTCATGGGGGAGAGGCTGCATCGCGGGCATCACCTATTGCCGGATTTACGCAAACGGTGACGTGACCCCCTGCCCGTATCTCCCGATCAGTGCAGGAAACGTGAGAGAGCAATCTTTTGCTGAAATATGGCATCATTCAGAGGTTTTTTCGACACTCCGTGACATCAGCCGGCTCACGGGCAAATGCGGGAGGTGTCATTACAGGTCGATATGCGGGGGGTGCAGGGCCAGGGCGTACCAGGGAGGCGGGACCCTCTCCACGGGATGGTGCGACGGCCTTGCCCTCCCCGCGGCGCTCCATGGAGAACTGTGTGGCGAAGACCCGTGGTGCCCATATGATCCGGGGGAGTTCGCGGAATGAGTGGGAGGTTCATACCCGATAAATTGGACATCGCAATCCTGCAGGCCCTCCAGGAGGAAATCCCGCTGGTTTCCCGCCCATGGAAGGAGATCTCCGGGAAGATCGGCATTTCCGAGCAGGAACTTCTCGCCAGGCTGAACCGCATCAAGAATGCCGGCATCCTCAAGGCGGTCTCCCCCATCATAGAATCCAGTGAATGCGGACGTGGTGCCGCAACTCTCGTTGCCATGCATGTCCCCTCCGGCAGGCTGCAGGAGGTTGCCGCCATCATCAGCGGGTACCCCGAGGTCTCCCACAATTTCCGGAGAGAGCATTACTACCAGGTCTGGTTTACCCTCTCCGGGAGAGACGAGGAGCATATCAGGGTCCTTGTCAGGGATATCCTTGAACGCACGGGAATAGGAGAAGATGATATTCTGGATCTCCCTACGGTGAACAAACTGAAGGTGGATGTCCGGTTCTCTTTTCACGGGACCAAAGCGACGGGAGGAAACAGTGGATCCTGTTGACATCAGGCTGCTTTCCCTCCTGGAAGAAGGCCTCCCTTTCGTCAGCCATCCCTACGTCGAGATCGGAAGACAGTTGCAGATGACCGAGAGCGAAGTTTTGGAGAGGCTCAAATGGCTCAGGGAAGAGGGAGTGATACGGAAGTTCCGGGCCCGCATCAACCAGAGAAAGGTAGGCATCACGGCAAACGCCCTCGTGGCGTGGAAACGCGGGGAATCCGGCAATGGTGATGTGGGTTCCCTTCTGGCATCGTATCCTTGCGTGACCCATTGCTACGAACGACTCCCGGTCCCCGGCAGGTGGGAGTACATTTTCTACACCGTGCACCACGGATACAGCCGCGAGGAAGTTCTTGAAGAGGTTTTGGCTCTTTCGTCCCGTATCGGGGTGGCTGACTACCTCGTGCTGTTCAGCACCGAGGAATTTAAAAGGGTCCCGAATGTCCGGATCCGGGAGAACGGAGGCATCATGCCATGAACAGGATCACCCAGTGCATCCACGGGAGGGGCACGGTGAGTGCCGTGATGAAGCACAGGGACAGGCCTTCAGGCGAAGTGCCGAGCAGGTACCTCGCATTTGCGGGTATGCGAAGGCCGGTCGTGTTCTGGAACATCACGAACCGCTGCAATCTCGGGTGTGAGCACTGCTATAGCCGATCGGGTCCTGGCTTGCGGGCTGATGATGAACTGGACACGAATGAAGGATTCGATCTCATCGACGACCTTGCAGGGATGGGAGTGCCCCTGATTCTCTTTTCGGGAGGGGAGCCCCTGATGAGGGCGGATATCTGGGACCTCGCGGAGCACGCGGGTGAGAAGGGAATAAAAACTGCGCTCAGCACCAACGGGACTCTTATCACAAAGGAAGTAGCGGAGAAGATCAGGAATTCCGGGATAAAATACGCGGGGATCTCGCTTGATGGTGCACGGTCCGCGACCCATGACCGGTTCAGGAACTCCCCCGGCGCATTCGATCGGACTATCGCGGCTTTTGCACGCTGCAGGGAGGCTGGTGTCCGGTGCGGGGTGAGAATCACGCTCACGAAAGAGAACTCCCACGAGCTTGCTGACCTGATCGATCTCTCCCTTGCCATCGGGGCGTCCCGTTTCTGCCTTTACTGGATGGTGCCATGCGGAAGGGGGACCGATTCGTATCACCGGCTCCAGGTGGGAAGTAACGTTGTGGAGGATGCCCTCGGACTTCTCTACCGGAGAGCACAGGAGATCGATCCCTCCATGATGGAATTCCTTACCGTCGATGCTCCTCAGGACTGTATTCATCTCATCCAGTCAATGGAGCGAGACGGATCGCCTGACCTTGCCGATGCCCAGGCCCTGCTCGCTTCACTGAATGGCGGGTGCAGCGCAGGCGACCGGGTCGCCAATATCGACCCTTCTGGAAACGTGTACCCCTGCCAGTTCGCACGGTCGCCCGCATTTTTGGTTGGAAACATCCGGGAACGGCCGTTCTCCGTGATGTGGGCGGAAGAGACCCACCCGGTCCTCCACAAATTCCGCGGAAAAAAGGCCCTCATCTCAGGACGATGCAGGGAGTGCAGTTATTTCACCCTTTGCGGGGGAGGGTGCCGGGTGCGGGCATACGCGGAGACAGGAGATATCTCTGCATCGGACCCGTTCTGCTTCGTGCAGTGAAGGCGCGGAGCGGCAGGAAACCGGGACCAAGGGGTCCGTGTACTTTGATAGCCTGCCCTGCATTCCTTTCATCTTTCTTTAGGAGGGACGACCCGGGAGCCGGTTGTGCACTCATTGCCAGGACGCACCAGGAGAGATCCCATTAAGCGGGGCCCCTCACGCCAGTTTTCGGTCCGGACCGTACCGGGATGTGTCCATACATTATCCCGCGGAGAGATCATCCAGTTTTATATACGGGGCAAACCGAAGCACGTCGGATCTGATCGCATCCAGCCCCACCCGTTCGACGAACCGGGCAGTCCGCTCCTTTTGTTTTCCATGGTCCCGGTAGTAGGTCAGCAGCCTCCGCGTGAGGTCGATCGCCTCCTCCCTCGAGAGGTCCTTTGCCACGAGGTTCCCTATCCTCGGCCTGCCGGCGCTGTTCCCCCCGAAAACGACCGTCCAGCCCTTCCTGCTCCCGTATATCCCGATGTCCCGGACATAACTCTCGCCGCAGCAGCGGGGGCACCCGGAGACGCCTATCTTCACTTTTGCCGGGAGGTTCATTTCCTGGTACATCCTCTCTATCTCGAGGCCGAGTCCGAGCGAGTCCTGCACCCCGTATTTACAGGTCTCGGTGCCCGGGCATGCCTGGACATAGTGGACACAGGGGGCAGTCGCCTGCCCGACCGTCATCCCAAGGTCCTTCCAGACAGAAGGGATCTCCTCTTTTTTCATCCCGACGAGCACCATTCTCTGGCCCGAGGTCATCTTGATCACTGGGATCTTGAATTTCCTGGCAACATTCGCGATCCGCTCGAGTTCATCTGGCGTCACCACGCCGGAAGGTGTGCGGGGGACTATTGCATAGGTAGTTCCATCTCGCTGTTTGATTGCACCTGGTACATCTTCTTCCATGCATGAGGATTGCAGCCGGGAAGGAATAAACATATAGTCACTGGCAGAGTAACAACATTTCAGGTGAGGATAGGGAAAAGGGAGATCGGCACGCCCGGCCTCACTGTCCCCGGACGGATATTCCCGCTACTTGTAGCCTGGAACATCCGCCTGGACATGCAGAAAAAGAAATCACGGGGATTGCCCGGTTCGGATCCCCGGAGAATTGTCAATGGGTGGCGCCGGATCCAGCCTGAAGGTGGGCCCGGTACTCCTTCAGGAGCGCCTGGGCGTAGAGGTCGGCCTTTTTCGTCGGGATGTAGTTGAACACCTGCACACGCTTCAGGAGCTCGGCGATGATCTCGGCATCTCCCGAGAGGTCGAGCCTGGCCACGTCATCGAGGATGAAGTCCAGCTTGTCGATGCCAGTCTCCTTCCCGTCCACGAGTATTTTCCGGATCCTGATCTCGTCAGGGGGGATTCCGCCGCACACCGAGCAGTAATTCCCCTCTTTGTCGCTGCTCATGGAGCCACATCTTTCCCGCGGATCATGATGAGCGCCATCTTGAACCGGGTGGTAGCCGAGAGCGCGTGGGGGGCGTGAGCGGGAAAAATGATGGTCTGCCCCGCTTTCATCGCGTGGGTCACCCCTGCGACCCACACCTCGCACTCACCGTCGAGGATGGTCACCACCGCGTCGTAGGGTGCGGTATGCTCCGAGAGCCCCTCGTCCTTGTCGAACGAAAAGATGGTGATGCTCCCAGCCTTGTTGTTGATGATCATCCTGCTCGAAACGGCTCCTGTCTGGTACTCAACGAGGTCCTTCATCTCGAAGACGCATCCAAGCAAATCCTGTTTACTTTCACGTGTCATGGCGATCGCTTCCTGTCACTTGTTTCCTGGGGTGTCTTTCCCGCCGTACCGGAGTGCCCCCTCGACCGGACATTTATCGATGCATCTCCCGCAGAGGTAACATTCGCCCTTTGCATCATCACGCCCCGCCTCGTTTGTAGGGCACACTTTCTCACACTTTTTACACTCGATACAGGCATCCGTCCGCCGTATNNTTTCCACCGTGCCTGGCTGGCGAAAAGCTGGAAGATAGCTCCGACCGGGCAGATAAGGCGACAAAATGGCCGGTAGACAAAGAGGGAGATTGCGATTATAATCAGGAAGACGACAAATCCTGCCGAGAACGCAAGCCTGAAGAACTCCTGGATGCCGAAGAACGCGAGGATAGAGATCGAGAACCCGAGACCCGCAGCAAGGATGAGGATGAATACAATCACCCTTATTGCAGAGAGCGCACGCTTCCAGGGGAGCCTGATCTTCGGGGTGGGGGCCGCATACGCAATCTCCTGGACCGCCCCTATCGGGCAGAGATACCCGCAGAAGTGCCTCCCGAAGAGGAAAGCCAGGAGGAAGAAGACACCCATTCCGATCGCGGCACCCATGAGGGCAAACCCGACAAAAGTGTCTGAGCGGAGCACCAGCTCCTGGAAGTTATGGGGTATCATGGGAGAAAAGAATGCAAAACCAATGAGGAGTGTCACCAGGAGGAGAAGGTACTTCACGGTCTTCGAAAACTTCCCCGTCCGCCAGAGGAATGTCCCGACGAGGATGAATATGAGAGCATACGCGATTCCAATCAACTGTGTGGTATTCGGACCCGGCCCGGGCATGGGTTCACCTCTCTACCAGACGATAGCACCGGCCATGGTATTAACATGCTGTCACTCCCAGAGTAACATCATGGAGCAACTGATCGGAAACCTCGTACGGCTGGGTCTCAAAGAGTACGAGGCACGTGTGTACGCAGGCCTCGTCGGGATAGGGGAAGGGAACGCCCGCCAGATACACGAGGTGGGCAGGGTCCCGAGGCCACGGGTCTATGATATCCTCCAGTCCCTCGTGGACCGCGGCTTTGTAGAAGTCCGCCAGGGAACGCCCCTCTCTTACCGGCCGGTAGAGCCCCCGGTGGTCATCGCACACCTTATCGAAGCCCTGCAAAGGGCGGCCACGGAGAGCAGCGAGGCGCTCGAGGTGCTCTCCCTCTCGGCACACCAGAAGTTCTCCCCCATCTGGTACGTGCAGGGGGACTGGAGCATCAGGCGGAACCTCGCATCTGCGATAAGGGACGCCCGCGAATCGCTCTATCTCCTCGTGCTTGACCCCGAACTCCCCGTTGAATATGCCGATGTGCTCCATGACTGTCCTCCGGCGATTACCCTGAAGGTTCTCGTCGCGAGGGATACGGCCGTGAACGTCAAGTTGCCCAGATCGGAGGTCTATCTTGTCGGCGAGTTCTGCCCGCTCTTCAGGGAGGAGATCTTCTCGAAGATCTTCGCAAGCGAGATCAGGAAGGAGGGATCCGTCTTCAGGCTCGACGGCATCGTCCTCTCCGACGATCAGGAGCTGATGATCATCTACAGGATGAACAACGAGAGGATGGCAGTCGTGGTCACTCTCCCGTTCATCACCGCGGTCCAGAGCCTCTTCTTTGGACAGATGTGCCGGTCTGCGGAACCGATAAATCCTGTGACGCACCAGGTGGTGTGAGGAACACCGTCATGAAATGCACGAAGGTCAGCGAAACTGCCTCACAGCCCAACCCTCACCACGTGGACGCCCGGAAGGTCTACGACTCCCCGCACGCAGTGGCGGTGGTGATCACCCTCCAGCCGGGCGAATCCCTAAAAAAGCACGCAACCCCGGTGGATGTCTTCTTCTACGTACTGGAGGGGACGGGCATCGTCGAGATCGGCCAGGAGAGAGAGACCGTCGGGAAGGACACGCTCGTGGAGAGCCCGGCGAGGATCCCCCACCGGTGGATCAACGAGAGCCGCGGGGTCTTTCGGGTCCTGGTAGTGAAGGTGCCGCGGCCGACGGAAGAGACAAAACTCCTGTGATCTTTCCGGCAGCCATACCCGCTTTTTCCCCGATCTGGTAATCCCTGGGCCGGGATCCATCATACACTCGATTCACAGACTATATTATCAATTGTTGTGATGAGTTGATGAGAACATGAGTGAAACCGTGACCCGTCCGAAGATGTCCCCGAAAGACCTGATGATTGTCCTTGTAATCTCCCTTGGGTCTTTCATGGCAGGGCTTGATGCCACCATCGTGAACATTGCGCTGCCCACGATCTCGAAGGCGTTTGATGTCTCAACGGTGACCTCGTCATGGGTTCTCAATGCGTATCTAATCGTCCTTGTGAGCCTTCTTCTCGCATCATCACGCCTCGGTGATATCAGGGGTTACCGGGGTGTCTTCCTTGCAGGTTTCCTGGTGTTCACCGTTGGGTCAGGACTCTGCGGACTTGCGTCTGGTATCAGTGTGCTCATCGCCTCCCGG
>DUGV01000206.1:8993-11988 GCA_013331225.1 Methanolinea sp. | reverse complement strand
CAGGGACGATTGGCGCATTTACGATATAGCGCGCCGAACCTCCCTTCAGGACCGAGAGGCACTGCCTGGCGATAGAGACTGCCACGTTCTGCTGGGCCTCGACCGTGCTCGCGCCGAGGTGCGGGGTTGTGATTACCTGGTCGAGTTCGAGAAGAGGCGAGTTGAGTGGCGGCTCCTCTTCGAAGACATCGAGGGCCGCACCTGCGACCTTCCCAGATTTGATCCCTTCGTAAAGAGCCTTCTCGTCAATGATCCCGCCCCTTGCACAGTTGATGATCCGGACCGCCTCTTTCATGGTGGCGATGGTTTTGGTATTGACGATGTGTTTGGTCTCCTTGATCAGGGGGGTATGAACCGTGATGAAATCCGAGACCTTGAAGAGGTCTTCGAGCGAGAGTGCTTCGACTCCCAGCTGGGCGGCACGGTCCTTGCTGATGAAAGGATCATACCCCACGACATGCATTCCCATCGCCTGGGCACGTTTCGCAACTTCCCTCCCAATCCTCCCGAGACCTACGATCCCGAGCGTCTTCTCGTTCAGTTCCACTCCCATGAACCTGGAGCGCTTCCATTCCTTCTTTTTAAGCGAGGCGTTCGCCTGGGGTATGCTTCGTGCAAGCGAAAGCATCATCGCCATGGTATGCTCAGTGGCGGCGAGAGTGTTTCCTTCCGGCGCATTGGCAACGATGATCCCCTTTCTCGTTGCGGCATCCATATCGATATTGTCGACGCCCGCTCCGGCCCTCCCGATAAAACGCAGATTCTTCCCGGCCTCGATCACCCGCGAGGTCACCTCGGTCCCGCTCCGCACCAGCAGGGCGTCATACTCGCCGATGATGGAGACGAGCGTATCCTCCCCAAGGTCGGTCTTCACATCGACAGTGCACTCCTGTCGCAGGATCTCCAGCCCTTCCTCGGCCAGCGGGTCGCTGACCAGTACTCTGAACGTCACTATAAAACCCACATTATATATGCATCAAACTAATTGAGCGTTTTTGTCTCCCTGCGTTATTTCTCCCATGGATGACATCCAGGTCTCTTCACAGGTGATGAGAATGTATTAAACAGGGAGGGGTGCAGATTATAGTGGTGCGTGAATGAAAAAGATGCCCGATATTCTCTGGCTTGAGGAGATACGGAAAGAGGATATTGCTGCAGTCGGGGGAAAAGGTGCGTCCCTCGGGGAGATGTCTGCCATCGGTCTCCCTGTCCCGCGGGCGTTCGTGGTCACCAGCAACGCCTTCCGCCGGTTCCTGATCGAGAGCGGCATTGAAAAGGCCCTCTTTGCAGGCCTTGCAAATCTCGACGTGGAAGATTCCGGGGAACTCGAGAAGGCAGCAAACAAGGCCAAGGAGTTGGTGATGAAAGCCCGCGTCCCTGCATCAATAAAGCAGAAGGTCAAAGAGGCTTATCTAAAGATGGAGGGCGGCCTGATGGTGGTTGCCGTCCGGTCAAGTGCAACCGCGGAAGACCTGCCCGACGCAAGTTTCGCAGGGCAGCAGGAGACCTTTTTGAATGTAAAGGGCGAGAAGAACCTCCTTCTCGCCATGCAGAAGTGCTGGGCCTCGCTCTATGGGGCAAGGGCAATCTATTACCGGGTCAAGCAGGGCTTCGACCACCAGAGCGTGAATATCGCGGTGGTGGTGCAGCAGCTGGTGAACGCAGAGAAGGCAGGGGTGATGTTCACCTCTCACCCGGTCACGGGAGAGCCTTTGAGCATCATCGAAGGGTCCTGGGGGCTCGGCGAGGCTGTCGTCTCGGGCTCGGTCTCCCCTGATAAATACGTATACGACCAGCGCAGCGAGAAGGTCATCGACCGGCTCATCGCGAACAAGCGGTACCAGATTCTCTCTGACGGGGATAACGGGACAAAGACCGTCGAAGTGGAGCGGGAGCGACAGGACACCCCCCTCCTCTCCGATGAAGAGGTGAGAAAGCTCGCTACATTCGGCAGGATCGCTGAGACCCACTACGGTGTCCCGCAGGACGTGGAATGGGCGATCGTGGGAGATGACATCTACATCCTGCAGTCGCGTCCAATCACTACGATAAAGCCTCCTTCGGCATCAACGCCCGCCCACGAGGCCGGGGCCGGGAAGATCATTCTCCAGGGCCAGGGGGCATCTCCGGGAATCGCGAGCGGCAATGTCGTGATCATAAGTGACGCAAAAGACACCGGGAGGGTCAGGGAGGGAGACATCCTCGTCACCCGGATGACCAACCCGGACATGGTCCCTGCCATGAGAAAAGTCGCCGCCATTATCACCGATGAAGGCGGCATGACCTGCCACGCCGCCATAGTGAGCAGGGAGCTTGGGACACCCGCGATCGTCGGTACGAAGACCGCCACCCAGGTGCTGAAAACAGGGCAGACGGTCACGGTTGATGGTGAAAAGGGCTTCATTTATGAAGGGAGGCTTGAAGTCCCGAGGGAGAAGGCCCAGGCTGCGGTTACAGCCGCCGTCCCCCTCATCACCGCTACCAGCGTCAAAGTCAACGTCTCCATGCCGGAGGCTGCGGCCCGGGCGGCGGCTACAGGTGCCGACGGGGTAGGGCTGCTCCGGATCGAGCACCTGATCCTGGGCCTGAACAAGACTCCCGGATGGTTCATCGCCAACAACAGGGAGGAGGAATTCATCCAGGAACTTTACAACGGGATAAAGACAGTCCTTGACGCGTTCTACGGTAAACCTGTCTGGGTCAGGACGCTGGATGCCCCCACCGACGAGTTCCGGAACATGGAAGGCGGCGAGCACGAGCCGATCGNNTGGATGGAGAGGTATCAGGAGGGACCTCCAGTCCCCCGACCAGTTCCGCCTCCAGGTTGAAACATTCAAAAGACTCTGGACGCAGGGATACGATAACCTGGGCATCATGTTCCCCATGGTCTCCCACCCTTCCGAGTTTACCAGGGCACGGGAGATGATGCAGCAATGGGGTGTCGACGTTGAATCAGCCACCCTCGGGGTGATGATCGAGATCCCGAGCAGCGCCA
>DUGV01000206.1:0-8955 GCA_013331225.1 Methanolinea sp. | reverse complement strand
TCGACCGGAACAACGAGCACGTCGCAGGGATGTACCAGCCGAAGCACCCGGCGGTCCTTGCACTGATCGATTCTGCCATCCGGTGCTGCAGGGAGCATGGAGTGGAAGTATCCATCTGCGGCCAGGCGGGCTCGGAGCCGCCCATGGTGAAATGGCTCGTGGAGCACGGGATCACGAGTGTCTCTGCGAATATCGACGCCATCGCGAAGATACGCGAGACCGTTGCCAGGACCGAGCAGCAGATACTCCTGGAGAGCGCGAGATCCCGGAATGCGTGAGATTGGGCTCTCAGAGGAATCACTCTTTTCATTCCTCCTCTCGAAGAGAGAGGAAGATGTCGACCATGCACATATCCTGAGTTCCATGTGCACTATCCCACACCCCGTTGCGGTCAGGGCACACGTGCAGTTCATGGAGACGAACCTCGGGGACCCGGGGCTCTTCCCTGGAACCGCATCGCTCGAGCGCCTCCTTGTCGAGCGGCTCGGGACCCTTTTCCAGTTGTCCGGCGCCTGCGGGTATGCCACATCAGGGGGGACCGAGTCGAACATCCAGGCCCTGCGGATGGCAAGGCAGCTCGGCCCGAAAGAGAAGCCGAACGTCATCATCCCCGAGTCCGCCCACTTCTCGTTCAAAAAGGCCTGTGACATCCTCTGCCTGGAGATGAGGGCCGTTCCCCTGGATGAAAATTATCGCATGGACCCTGTGGCTGCGGCAGAGATGATCGACCGTAACACCTGCGGCATAGTGGGGATCGCCGGCACGACAGAGTATGGGATGGTAGACCCCATCGCCGAGCTCTCGAAGATTGCAGGAGACCACGGGGTCTTCTTTCACGTCGACGCGGCATTCGGAGGGTTGGTCCTCCCCTTCCTTGATGATGCGCCGGCTTTTGACTTCTCCCTGCCCGGTGTCAGCAGCATCGCGGTCGACCCGCACAAGATGGGGATGAGCACCATCCCGGCTGGCGTGCTCCTCGTGCGGGACTCTGAATCTCTCTGCTCGCTATCGGTCGATACCCCATACCTTACCGTGAAACAGGAGTTCACGCTTTCAGGGACCCGTCCCGGCGCCTCGGTCGCAGGGGCGCTGGCAGTCCTCGAATACCTGGGGATTCAGGGGCTGCGCGATATTGTGGCAGGCTGCATGAAGAATACACGCAGGCTTATCGACGGCATGGAGGCCTACGGCATCATGCGGGCCGCGACTCCCGATGTGAACGTGGCCACTTTCTCCCCTGCCCGCATCCCACCCCCCTGGAAGGTGTCCTGGACACGGAGAGGGGATCTCCGCCTGGTATGCATGCCGCATGTGCATGCCGGGGCGGTGGAATCGTTTCTGAAGGACATTGGTGAACAGAATGCTTGAACGACTTGTTGCATCACTCGAGACCTGCCCCCTTGTGAAGCGGGGGGAGTATAACTATTTCATCCACCCCATCACCGACGGAGTTCCGGAGGTGGACCCGCATCTCCTGCGCGAGGTCTGCATGGCGATGATCAAGGCTCTTGACCTTGAGGGGGTAAACCGGATTATTGCCGCCGAGGCAATGGGAATTCCCATAGGAGCTGTCCTCTCCCTCGCGACTGATCTCCCGATGAACATCGTCCGCAAGAGGGAGTACCAGATCCCGGGCGAAGTCGCCGTCCACCAGGCAACAGGGTATTCGAAGGGGCAGCTCTTCCTGAACGGAGTGAAACGTGGCGACAGGGTGGTGATCGTTGACGACGTGATCAGTACAGGGGGAACAACGAGAGCGCTGCTCTGGGCCCTCGATCAGGTGGGAGCCGAGGTAAGGGACATCTGCTTCGTCATAAACAGGGGGTCGCCCGACATCGGGAGGCCCTATAAGACCCTGGTGAGCGTCGAGGTGACAGACAGGGTGCGTGTGATTGACAGGCTATTCTGACCTCGCAGAACGGCTCAGGGCCAGGGGGGCCAGGGCTGTCGCTCTCCAGTTCCCTGCCGGGTTGAAGAGAAAAGCAGGCGTCATCGCGCAGTTCCTGAAGGAGCAGGGCTTTGAGGTGATCGTGAGCGGCGACCCCTGCTACGGGGCATGCGACCTTGCC
Organism: Methanolinea sp.; assembly: GCA_013331225.1. Lineage (GTDB taxonomy): Archaea > Halobacteriota > Methanomicrobia > Methanomicrobiales > Methanospirillaceae > Methanolinea_A > Methanolinea_A sp11423u. Next base: position 6,886 of record DUGV01000206.1, on the reverse strand, counting down.
CGAGAGACGCTGGGATATGCAGATGTCCTGGTACATTTTGGGCATACTCCCCTCGGAGACCCTGACCCGCGGGTCATCTTTGAGCCTTACAGGGTAGATTTCGACCCAGAAATCCTGAAAAATGCAATCCCATGCCTGAAAGCCACAAGGGTCGGTCTCGTCACCACCGCGCAGCACCTCCACCTCCTTGATGCAATGAAAACGGTGCTCGCGGCAATAGGTGTGGAGGCAGTGACCACGAGGGGGACAAGGGGCTGCGGGGAGGGCCAGGTACTCGGGTGCTCATTTGGGGCGGCCCGGGTCATTGGCACGGAAGAGATCCTTTATGTCGGCACCGGTGTCTTCCACCCCCTGGGGGTGCAGCTGGCAACAGGCCTCCGGGTGGTTGCACTCGACCCCTTCACGGGCGAGGTGCAGGAGGTGAATGCAGAGAAGTTCCTCCGCCGCCGGCATGCATTGATAGAGAAGGCCAGGTCCGCGGATCAGTTCGGCCTCCTGGTCAGCACGAAGACCGGCCAGGAACGATACGAAATGGCGCGCGGAATGGCTGCCCGGTGCAGCAGGGCAATACTCATTCTCATGCGGGAGATCTCTCCCGAAGAACTCGTCAACCTCGGGTTTCCCGCCTACGTGAACTTCGCGTGCCCGAGGCTCGCCTATGATGACCAGGTAAGGTTCCCGGCACCGGTTCTCACGCCCCAGGAATTTTCGATCCTTCTTGGCGAGTGCCTGTTCTCGGACTACCGGATCGACGAGCTCACATGACAGGCATGCGTCTGAAACGGCTCGAGATGCTCCTCTCAAGTGTGAAGGGGTTCCCCTCGCCTTCGGCGCGGCACGAGCAGTACCTCACGCCTCCCGACCTCGCCGCCCGTCTCCTCTTCCACGCCCACATGCGCGGGGATATCGCGGAGAAGAGAGTCTGCGATCTTGGGTGCGGCACCGGCATCCTTGCCATCGGGGCCGCGCTCCTCGGTGCGGCGGAGGTGGTCGGTGTGGAATTCGACCCTCGCGCACTCCAAATCGCCTCCGGAAATGGAAAAGAACTCGGTGTCTTCCCGCGTTTCATCGAGTTGCACCTCCCGAACCCAGACCTCGCTTCGCTGGTCGGCCCGTGCGATACAGTGGTCATGAACCCTCCCTTCGGAGCCCAGGAACCCCATGCCGACCGACCTTTTATCGACGCGGCCCTCTCCATTGCCCCTGTGATATACGGGATATTCAATGCGGGGAGCAGGGACTTTGTGAAAGCGTATACAGAAGAGAGGGCGAAGGTCGAGGAGGTGGTGGGGGGCACCCTCTCGATGAAGAGGACTTTCTCCTTCCATGCAAAGGATATCCGGGAGACTCCTGTGGAGATCATCGTGTTGAGGAGGCGCATGAACTGAAATCACTCACCGGGCCCATATTCAGGCTATTCCTGGCTCACATGGTCACCGACCTCTATATGCCGGTCATTGCGGCCATTCTCCCGCTGCTCATCTCCCCTCGGGGGTATTCCTATCTCCTGGCAGGCCTCCTGATCACCTCCTACAACCTCACCTCCTCGGCGTCCCAGCCAGTCTTTGGGTGGCTTTCGGACCGGAAAGGCTGGCAGGTCCATATCTCCGTCTCGGTCCTCATCTCGGCCGTCTTTATCGGGCTGATGGGGGTTGTCGAGCCCTACCCTATTCTCATAGCCTGTGCCGCGCTGGCAGCGCTTGGTCACGCGTGCTTCCATCCCCATGCCCTTACCATGGTGAGCCGGCTTGCGACCAGCCTGAACAGAGGGAAGGTTACTGCCCTCTTTGTAGTAGGGGGAAACATCGGGTACGCGCTTGGCCCCATCCTCGCAGGGGCGGTCATCGTCACCTTCGGCCTCCCTGGCCTCCCCCTCCTCGTGATCCCTGCCCTGGTGATGGCTGTGGTGCTCCGTAAGTCGTCACCCCACCCCGGCGAACACCCCGCATCCTTGGAGAGTCCCGCAAAGGACCCGGTATCGCTCGCCTCCTTCTCCCCGGTGTTCATCCTTTTTTCGGCCTCCACGCTCCGTGCCTGGGCGGTGTTTGCCGCGATCGCATTCCTTCCCCCCTTTCTTGTCCTTCGGGGGCTCGACATCTTCACTGCAAACCTCCTTGTCTCCCTGATGCTCCTTGCAGGTGTCGCCGGTCAGGTGTCAGGCGGAATCCTGGCAGACATCTACGGAAAGAAGGAGTTCGTGATCCTCGGCCTTGTCTTCTCGATTCCCGCGTTCTTTGCCTTTCTTGCAACAGACGGACTCCCCTCGATCGCCGCGCTCCTCGTCTTCGGATTTGCGCTCTGGTCGAGTTTTGCGCTCACCGTGGCAATGGCCCATGAAATGATGCCGGATCACGTGGGCCTGACTTCGGGGCTGATGCTCGGGGTGGCGGTGGGAGCAGGCGGCCTGGGAGTTGCCGCAACCGGCATGATCGCAGATCGTATCTCCCTTGATGCGGCGCTGTCCACCATCCCGATCCTCGTCATCGGGTCTCTCCTCCTGATGCTGCTCGTGCGGTATCCATGGAAATCGCTCTCCCGTCCGGGGGCCTGACCGGGAGACGTGTCTTCGCTCTTACTTTTTGAAGAGGGAATGCGCAACCGCATGCCTGATATGCCGCTCTGTGAGCATCCAGAGTGCCGGCACAAGCACCAGTACGAGAAGGGCAAACCCGACCGCCGAGAAGAGGAGGAGGTTGAAGAGGGAATGGGCGGCCATGGCGAGCACGAGGCCGTTTCGGACCAGTGCACTTCCCTCTTGTTCCGGCATGAACCTGGCCATGCCGAGCGCAGACCCCCACATCACTGAAAAGAGGACGTGACCTGGGACCGAGATGAGCCCCCGGACCAGCCCTGTCTGGAGCGCAAGCAGAAGGGACTCGTCGAACGCCGAGAAGACATAGAGAATGTTTTCAATCGTCGCAAACCCGAGACCGGCCGCCGCGGCATAGATGATCCCGTCAACTGGCTCGTCGAACACCCGGCTCCGATAGACCGTCTTTTTGACAACGAAAAATTTTGCAATCTCCTCGCATACCGGGGCGACAACGACTGCAGCAAGTATTCCGCCTGCAACCGCCCCGAGAACACCTTCCAGGACCGCAACAGGGACCGTGACAGTGGCTCCCAGGAGAAATATCCCCAGGACCCAGACTACCGGTTCCGGGTCATACCTGTCCTTTGAGTAGAAGTAGTAGAGCCAGAGGAACCCCGGCGCCATCGCCAGCAGGAAGAGAAGCCACCGTTCCATCCCGCTCATCCTGCTGCAGTATCGATTGCCATGGCCCGCATCAGACCCAGTGTTTCTTCCTGAAATAGAGGAGCATCCCCACCACCATCGCGATCATGACTCCCCAGACCATTACGTACCCATACTCCCATGCGAGTTCTGGCATATACCTGAAGTTCATGCCGTACACTCCCGCAACGAAGGTAAGGGGAATGAATATGGTGGCAATCAGGGTGAGCACCTTCATGATCTCGTTCATCCTGTACGAGAGGCCTGAGAGATAGATGTCGATCATACCCGAGACCATGTCGCGGATGGTCTCGAGGGTGTCGATGACCTGGATGACGTGGTCGTAGACGTCCCTGACGTAGATGATGGTAGTGTCCCTGATGATCGGAGATTCCGACCTCTCGATGGCGGTGATGACCTCCCTGAGCGGCCAGACTGACTTCCGGAGAAAGATCATCTCCTTTTTTAGCCGGTTGATCTTCTGAAGAGACGCGGGGGTCGCGTTCTGCACGAGCTCCTCCTCGAGGTCCTCTGCCTCCTCCTCGAGGTGCTCGATGACAAGGAAGTAATTGTCCACGATATCGTCTATCAGGGCATATGCCAGGTAATCCGGCCCGAACCTCCGGATTCTCCCCTCTTTCCTGATACGCTCCCTCACCGGGTCAAAGACATCCCCGGCGTCTTCCTGGAACGAGAGGAGGTAGTTTGACCCGATGATCATGCTGACATGCTCACCTTTGATCGTTTTTTCCTGTCCAGCAAGCTGCAGCATCTTGAGGTTCACGTAGAGATAGCCTTCAAGGTCCTCCATCTTGGGGCGCTGGCCCGTGTTCAGGATGTCCTCGAGGATGAGGGGGTGGATCTGGTAGTGTTTCCCGAGTTTCTCGATGACTGCGGTGTTCCCGAGGCCATCGATGTTGATCCAGGTGACTGTCTCCGTGTCACGGAACGGGTAACAATCCTCGACGCTGGCGACCTGTCGCTCGGTATAATGCGCCGCATCGTAGTCGATAACTGTGATCCTTACCGGGCCCTCGGTGTGCTTTCCATCTATTGCGAGCGTTCCCGGGGAGAGTCCCGGCTTGATTGGCATAACACGGCGGCGGCGGGGCATGGGAGATTTCCTGTTTACTATGAAAATGGCTGCGCCATTTTCATAAATGCGTATGCTTGTGTCTCAAAGAGAATCATGTAGTTTTTTCTGGGGGATGATCGGGAGTATTTCTCCTGTATTGGTTAAAGATATCTCCTTTCGAAGGGGTGAATAGGTTCGGATTCTATCCACAGACATGAAGATATGCCGCGTTTGCCAACCCCACAATCCCAAAAGAGTAACCTCCTTTATTAATTGCAATCAGAGAGAGGATATAGTGATGAGGAAAAAAGATACCTGGGACGATCCTTCACGACGACCCACCGGATTGCCGCCCGGCATCCCGGACCAGATCTGATATAGCGCCCGGAAATTGCCGATATGAAAATCTTACACATCTCCAAGAAGTATCCTGACGCCATCGGGGGGGATGCACAGGTCGTCCGCAGCCTCGAGATCCAACAGGAGAAAGCAGGCCATGAAATTCTTATCCTTACTGCGAATACAAGAGAGTTGAGGAAAAAGAGGAATGTGCGGATCTTCGGAATCTTTGATACTGCAGCGAACCTTGACCGGATTACCCCAAAGAGGATGCTGTCGCTGGTCTGCTTTCTCTTCGCCTCCATTCGGGCCATTGCAGCCGAAAAACCGGATGTCATCCATACTCACTCGGCTGAACTGGGCTTCCTCGTCTCATTTCCTGCCAGTGTGTTGGGCATACCCGTAATCCAGACATGCCACGGCATCTGCTTCAACGACACTGGTTTCTCACCCCTCAAGCGCGCCTTCGAAGCCTTCCTTTTGAAATACGGGATGTTTGAGTGTATCACCACGGTCGACGGGAGCAGCATCCCCGCTTTTTCTAGGCTCGACATCTCCCATGTGAAGTATGTTCCCAATGGGGTGGACAGTGCACTCTTTAAGGTCAAGAGAGACGCACAGGCAAGGCCCCTTATGCAGTTCCTGTGCGTGGGGAGGCTTGAACATCAGAAGGGACTGGATATACTCATCGAGGCTGCATCTGTTTTAAGGAAAGCAACAAACGATTTTTGCATCACTATTATCGGCGATGGATCGCTAAGGGATGAGCTTGCACGGCAGATTTCTGCAGGATCGCTCGACGTTCACGTGCAACTTCTCGGAAGCGTGCCAAGAGACGAGTTGGTGCGGCAGTACGCATGTTCTGATGCATTCGTACTCCCATCGCGCTGGGAGGGGATGCCTTTGACACTCCTTGAAGCCTGGGCAGCGGGACTCCCTGTCATTGTCACAGACGTTGGTGGGATCACTCAGATCTGTAGGGACAGGGAGAATGCCCTCGTGATACAACCCGGAAAACCCTCGCAACTCTGCCGGGCGATGCGGCTCCTGATGGACCATCCCGATCTCGGGAAGAGGCTTGGATCAGAGGGAAACCATATCGCAAGAGAGCGGTATTCATGGGACCGTATCGTTGATACCTACCATTTTCTTTATCGGGAAGCGATTCAGCACAACAGCCGACGAAAATGAAGCCGTTATCAATGATCCGTTTCCGATGCTTGCGCCCACCACCAGGAGATTCCGGTGTGGACAAATGGGAGGAGATTACCCGTTTTATTTCGCTTCTTGTCGCGAAAGCTATTGTACCTTGTGACCCCCATAATGAGATACGAACGCAGGAGTAATCGGTGAGGGAGGGAATACACATCCGGTGATCAGCATTGTCATCCCCAATTATAACGGGAAGCATTTCCTCGAGGGGTGCCTCTCCTCCATCGCCGCGCAGACATATCGCAACTTCGAGACGATCCTCGTCGACAACGCATCCCGCGACGGGAGCGCATCCTTTGTAAGAGAGCGATTCCCCTGGGTTTTAATCGTTGAAAATCCTCTGAATCTCGGGTTTGCGGGCGGGACAAATTCAGGGATACGGCAGGCGAAAGGGCAGTATATTCTCACTCTCAATAACGATACACGGCTTGAGCCGGACTTCCTCGAAGAGGTGAAGACCGCGATCGAGTCCGAGGCCACGGTCGGGGTCGTCGCACCCAAAATGCTCCTCATGGACGGCCGCATCAATTCCACGGGCATGTGCATCTCGCGGAGCGGTGCGGCATGGAACCGCGGGATGTTCGAACATGACTACGGCCAGTACAATGCTCCAGAACCAGTGATCGGCGCATGTGCGGGCGCGGCACTCTACCGCCGGGAAGTGTTCGACGATATCGGGCTCTTTGACGAGGATTTCTTTTTATACCACGAGGATGTCGACCACTCCTTCCGGGCCTTCCTTGCAGGATGGATCTGCATGTACTGGCCGAGCGCTGTTGTCTGGCACGAGAACAGCGGGACGCTTGATTACGGCTCCGACCTCTGCATCTACTACGTTAACAGGAACATCCTCTGGTTTGTAGCAAAGTCGTATCCGTCGTGGCTGCTCCTCTCCTCCCTGCCCTGGATAATCGGGAGAAATATTGCATCGGTTGCATTTTACGCGCTGAATGGCCATATCCGCGTCATTGTAAAGTCAAAGATGGACGCACTGCGCGGACTGCCCGCTGCGGCAGGAAAGAGGT
>DUGV01000134.1:4863-5932 GCA_013331225.1 Methanolinea sp. | reverse complement strand
GAGTAGGTGGAGAGCTCGTACATCTTCATCGGGAGGGTGTTTGGGGAGATGTGCATGTCCCGCATGATAGAAAACATCCCAAAGCACGCGGCGAACCGGAGCATCATGCTCCTCGTCCCGCTCTTGAAACGGTACTGCCGCTCCCCGAACTTTTCGGCGTGCTCGTAGATAGCCCGGTCGCCGAGGTCGTACATCACCGGCGTCTCGACCGGCGTCGCCCCGTAGGGCAGCACCTTCTGGAGGACATAGTCCGCGAGGAGGTCGCGGACCAGTTTCCCCCTTGGCATCCAGCGGAGGTGGCCGACATCCGAGACGGGTTCGTAGTCCACAAGCTCCTTGCCCCTCATCAGCTCGACGTGGATGGGCTCGCCGCCGCCTTCGCTGGGCTCCCCGAGCTCCTTTTTGAGGAGGCATCCAAAGGAGGAGCCGTCCATGAACTGCTTCGGCTCGTGCCGCGTTCCGTCCGGGGTGAGGACAAAAAACTCGTGGGTGATCTCCTTTTTGTTGGCCTTTTTGCCCTCCTCGGGCGGGAGGATTGTCTTCGAGAGCTCCGAGAGGGGGTGGCCCTTGCACGAGATGCGGAAGGACTTGTACCACCCGAAGGGCGCCCGGGTCACCTCGAAACCGATGTCCACCAGGAGGTGTTCGAGCATCTTCAATGCCTCGATGGCGGCATCCGGCCTCGCCAGGTCGCTCGAGAGGTGGGCATAGGGGTAGAGGACGATGTTCTCCACCGAGAGCTGGTCAGCGGTCTTTCCGATCTCTTCGCCAGCGAGCTCGACGACACCGGGGATGTCGTCCTCGTCACCGGCTTCGACGGCGCAGAAGACTGTCAGGGCCTCCTCCTTGAATCCCTTCAGTGGCTGCCCTTCTTCTGCCATCCCGGTCTTTTTCCTGGCCTCGAATTCGATAAAATCTGAGTGTATCAAGAGAAGTCGCATTCATTCAGCTCCATTTGCGGTCAGATCATCCCAGATAATTGTGGTTTCATGGTGTATATACCCATTCAGAGTTCCTGCAGGTTCTGGTGGTACCGGGAGAGCGTGGCCTGCCGCTGGTCCATGTACTT
>DUGV01000134.1:0-4762 GCA_013331225.1 Methanolinea sp. | reverse complement strand
GGAACCCGGCATCGATCCAGCCCCCTGTCTGGTGCAGCTCTATTCCCAGGCGTGCGATGCTGCTCTTCCCCTCTATGCTCGCCACGATATTATCAGGAAGGCCGATCACCTCGTGGGTCTCGGCGAGCATGAACTGGCCCGGCGCGAGGACGATAGAGTCAGCGGTGGTCTCCAGTGTCCCGGTAGCAATCGTCTCCTCCTGGTAGGGATCGATCACCCCGTCACCCTTCTCGTACCAGACAAAGTGGTTCCCGAGGCGGATGTCAAGGGAATTGGGCTGGACCAGGCGGGGATCGAAGGGCTCCACCGAGATGAACCCGCGCCGGATGCGGTCCAGAATCTGCCAGTCCACGAGAATCATGAGGGAAGGTTTAGACCGCGATGAGCATTAGGGTTCCCCTGGCCCTCCATCGGGGCAGTCTTCATTTCCCGGAAAAATCAGGGCGAGGGGAGGGGAAACGAGCTGTCCACTCCCGTGACCTCGCTTAAATAGACTCCTGAGCCAACCCACCACCTGTCGTCGACAGGGAGGACATACCCGATCTTCAGTTCCTGCCGGTTCTCTCTCACGGGGTTGGGCCAGACGAAGACGATGAACCCGCCGCCGGAGCGGGCGGTGTCACAGAGCGCCCGGATATTCTTCATACCGAATGGATCGGTCCTCTCAATGAGGCTGGTCCCGATTGCATCCTTCAGGTGGGGATGGGCAAGGAGCGTCCCGTTGTAGTCGTATGCATACAGGTAGTGGGCGTCGGCATCCACGAACATTCCCGACGCGTTCGAGATCTCTGCAAACGCCGCCTCATCGCCATGCCCGCGCCCATAGGCCGCACCGCGCTCGACGAGGTCCACCATCCCTGCAACCGCGTCCGGATACTTTCCTGGGCGTGCATCTTCAAGGTCCGAGAAGTAGATGCCGGACGCGATCCACCAGTCCCCGCCCGCAGGGTACGCATACCCGATCTTCGGGACGTAGGACTCAGCCGAGGACTCGTTTATCCCGCTGGCCGAAGGTGCGGGGTAGAGATACGCGATGAACCCCCCGCCGTGTGCTGCCACATGTGCACCTATGCGTATGGCAGGCAGGCCGCGGGCGTCAGTCCAGTCCACGCGGTTCGTCCCGACGCTTTCCCGCTGGTAGGGGTGGGCAAGGAGCGTCCCGTGATAATCGTAGGCATACACATAGAGGTCGCCACGGGTAAACGCCCCGGGGTTGCGGTTGAACAGAGAGAGCGCGGGCTCTTTTCCGGCATGACCAGCATATGCCGCCGCCTCATGCACGAAACCGGCAAGGTCTTCAGGGGTCATTGCCGCAGGAATGTCCGGGGGAGATTCAGGGGTGGTGCACCCGCAGAGGAGCAATGCGGCGGCGAGTGAGAGGCAGGCCAGACCACAGAGCAGCCTTGGTTGCATGCGGGCCTTATTTGGAGGGAACTCACATAAATGCCCCGATTTATGTTTCTTTCCCGCGGTGCAGGAGTCCTACGCCTTCTCTTAAAGAACAAGCCCGGTATGGTGCAGGGTGCCGACCGGCAATCGACTGAACGGATATACTGGTTCTGTCGTCTGTAAGAGAAGAAGGGGACGGTTCCCAGCGATTGGATGTGTCGATGGAAAAGATCAGTCTTCGCGGATGTCCTGTGTGCCGTCCTCGATATCGTCATCCGGAGCTCGTGTATCCGGCCTGATGTACCACTCGGAACGACGCATCAGCCCGTGCAGGGTGCTTGCTTCCCGCGCCGTCAGGTTTGCCCTCCCGAGGATCCTTCGCATCATCAGCATCGTCCCGTCCCTCTTGAAATCGGGGTGGTCGATGAGGGTGAGGTACTGGTCGATATGCTGGTAGAGGTGCTCCATCTGGGTCCTCCCGGCGAGTAGATACTCTCCCCTGGGAAGGTCGGCAAGCTCGTATGCGAGGATCGCCACCGCGTGGGAGAGGTTCAGGATGGGGTAATCAGGCGATGTGGGGATGGTGCAGATGACATCCGAGCGGCGGATCTCGCGGTTGTTCAGCCCCCAGTTCTCCCTCCCGAAGAGAAGAGAGACCTTCCCGCGGTGCGGTTCCACGAGTGATCGGATCTCCCGGGGGGAGTAGTAGGGCATCCGCATCGGGTTGCAGATGGACTTGCTCACCTCGCCGGTCGTGGCGATGACGAGGTCGCTTCCCGAGAAGACCTCGTCGAGGGTGAGCCGGGATGCGGACTCGAGCACGTCCTTCGCATGGCCTGCGCGGGCGATGGCGTCATCCCCAAGAGGGCAGGGATCAACGAGGACGAGCCGTGAGAACCCGAAGTTCTTGATGGCGCGGGCGGCAAATCCCACGTTCCCCTCGTAGAGGGGCTGGACCAGTACAAAATCGACCTCTGGCATCCACGGCCTACTGGACGGCTTTGACTGTTGCCTTCAGCACGTCGATGCCCTGGTCGTAGATGGCGTTCCCGACTACGATGGTGTCTGCATACTTCGCCATCTCCGAGGCCCGCTCGGTTGAGTTGATCCCTCCCCCGTAATACAGCACTGATGAATCGAGCGCCTCCGAAACGGCCCTGACCACCTCGGGGTCTCCGTACATGCCGCTGTACTCGATGTACACGATGGGGAAACGGAAGTAGCGATCAGCGACTGTCGCAAAGGCAGCGACCTCCGCGGGTGAGAGGGAACAGTTGGAGCGGGTGACCTTCCCTACCGAGGAGTCAGGGTTGAGGACAATGTACGCCTCGGGCACCACGCGCTCCCAGTCGATCTCATGCTGCTGCACCCACTGGTGGTGCTTGCCCACGATCCACCTGACGTCCTGGGTGTTCAGCACGCTTGGGATGAAGAGGAAGTCAATGCCCTCCGCGATTACTGCTTCCGGGCCGGCCGGCTCCACTACGAGGGGGAGGCCGTATCTTGCCACCTGCCGCAGGAGCTCCTGCATGTTCTCCCTGGTCACGTTCAGCGTCCCCGAGAGCATCAGGGCGTCGGTCCCGCTGGTCACCACCCCGGTGATCTGCTCGGGGGAAAGGTGCTTGTCGGGGTCAAGCTTTGTCACATGGTTCCAGCTCTTCCAGTTGATGTGCATCACAGGCCACTCCCTCAGATGACAATGATATCGTCGCTCTGTTTCTTCTTCTTTTTGAAGGGTGCTGCTGCGCGGAGTTCCCGGACCCGCTCGCGGGGAATGCCCGCCCTTGCCGAGAGCGCCGACTCGCCTGTCTCGTGGAGCGACTCGATATTGTAGACTCCGGCCCGGAGCAGCGCTTCCAGGGTTGACTCGGTGACCCCCTTGATCCCGAGGAGTTCGGACTTTCCCTTCTCGTACTGGGCCCTGCTGACTTTATCGGGGACGGGCCTGCCGAGGACGGATGCCACCGCCTCGACGTGCCTGAACACGGTCTCAGGAGAGATGCCGGTCCGAAAAGAGATGTAGAGGGGGTGCGCGGCCAGCATGTCCTCGGGTCTTGCGAACCCTGCCTCCCGGTACTTCTTCAGACTGACGGCAGGGAGGCCGATCTCCTTCAACCGTCGCTCGCCTGCGACTTTCTTTGCCTCTGACTGGAGGCTCTCTGCCTCCTTCTCGCCCACGCCCGCCTGGCGGAGTACTGACCGGTCGACGAGGCCGAGCCCCTCGATGTCGTTGATGCCGGACTCGTGCAGCTTGCGAATGACGCTCGCGGGGCTCCTGCCCTTCCTCGGCGGGAGGATGGACCGCACGAACTTCCGGCAGTCCGAGCGCCGCCGCAGGAGGTCGAGAGCATCGGCGGCCTCTGCCTGCAGCCTGACGACTTCGTCACGCGCGATGCCGAGTGCGTGTGCGAGCACTTCGGCCGGGGTGTTCGCAAGGTCGTACACGGTGTAAATGTGGGCTGCCACCATCTTCTGGTGGAGTTCGTCCGAGAATGAGGGGAGGAGCGCAAGGGTCTCTTTATGGGAGCTGATGTGGTGGCAGAGCGGGCACCCAATGTCCCAGGGCCTGGCCCCTTTCCTGACAAGGCGGACGAAGTGGAGCCGGTGCGCAGGGCAGACCTCGTCGGTCCTCACCGCAAACCCCCACATGGTCATGGGGAGTCCGATGTTGAAACTGCATGCAGGGTAATGGGTGCAGCCTATGAACTGGGTCTGGTTGCGGAGGTGCCGTATGCGGAGGTCGTGGGAGCAGACCGGGCACGGCCCAAGCGTCAGCTCCTCGGCGGTCTGGTCCATGATCTCGTCGCCTATCTCCTGGCTGTGCGCCTCGAGCTGGTCAAAGACCTGGTGGAGCATGCCCCGTGACTCCGCCACCACGTCATCCCTGGAGCGGGCCTTCTGCTTGATCTGCTGCATGTGCGCGTCAAGGGTCTGGGTCATGTCGGGGCGGGTAATCGTGTCGGCGTGGTGCTCCAGGCTCTCGATGACCGCCCTCCCCACGAGTGTCGGGCGCAGGGGATTTCCCTCCACGTACTTGCGCGAGACGAGTTTCTGGATCACCTCGTGCCGGGTGCTCTTGGTCCCAAGGCCAAGCTCCTCCATTCTCTGGATCAGCCGGCTCTGGGTGAAGCGGGGCGGCGGTTGCGTCTCCTTCTCGTCCATCGCGACCGAGATAAGAGGGAGGGGTTCCCCGGCCGCAAGCGCAGGGATGACATATTCTGTCGCAGCGCTGTAGGGGTACACCTTCCGCCATCCAGGCTCGGTGATCTGCCCGCCTGTGATGGTATAAGGCTCGCCTGCGGCCGAGAGCATCACCTTCATCGTCCGCCAGCGGGCGTCGGGGGAGAGCGTCGCGAGGAAGCGCCTGACGATA
>DUGV01000253.1 GCA_013331225.1 Methanolinea sp. | reverse complement strand
ACCTTTTTTTACCTTGAGCGGAAATGTAGATTTCATGTCCACCGCACCGTTAGGAACCGAGCGGAGCTTCCACTCGATCCGAAGGGACAGTGCAGAACGAGCAATCGCTGCTGCACTGGAATCGCACCAGATTACCGCCAGGGACGCCGCCCTCATCCGGGAGTACCTCGGCGAGCTCAAATCATGTTCCGGCATCAGCGACGGCCGGGTCAACAAGAACGCCTACATCATGGTCGGCTGGAGGCGTTACATCGGCCCCTATGACTCGTTAACCATCGGAGACATCTTCTCAGGCCGCACGGCCTTCGAGAACTCCCGGAACGGGAGGGGGACACCCTACAAGCAGAAGNNAGCAGAACACCCGCCACGACTGGATCAAGGAACTCAAGCGGTTTCTCATCTGGCTGATCGAGAACGAGTACCTCACCCTCCCGCTGGCAAAGGTCCAGAAGATCCGGACACCTCCCACGGACCCGAGCACCAAGGTGACCGGGGACCTCCTCACTCCCGAGGAGATCAAGGCCATGATCCGGGCCTGCAACCGCAGCGCCGACCGGGCGATCATCATGACTATCTACGAAGGGGGTTTCCGCATCGGCGAAGTCGGCCGGATGCGGTGGGGAGACCTCAAGTTCGACGAGTATGGCGTGGTCGTCAACGTGACGTTCAAGACCGGGAGGCCCCGCTACATCCGCCTGGTCATGGCCCGGGAGTATCTCGCCCAGTGGCGGGCCGACTATCCCCACACTGCCGAGGGGAGGGCGTTTGTCTTCCTCAACACGCGGGGCCAGGAGCTGATCCACGCGACCATCAGCAGCCGGCTGGAGAGGATTGCGAAACGGGCGGGCATCCAGAAACATTTCACCCCGCATATCTTCCGCCACTCCCGCATCACGCACCTGATCACGCAGGGGATGTCCGAGAGTGTCATCAAGTTGATGATGTGGGGAAACCTCACGACGAACATGTTCGAGACCTATGCCCACCTGAGCGGGGCCGACATTGACGCCGAGGTCCTCCGCAACTACGGCATCAAGAACGCCGGGCCCCGGAAGGAGGAGGCAAAGATGGAGCCGATCCAGTGCAAGGTCTGCATGAACATCAACCCGCCGGTCTCCCAGTATTGCTCCCTCTGCGGGCTGGCCCTGACCGACGAAGCGGCCGCGGAGGTTGAAAAGGTTCAAAGGCTCGTGGTCAGCCACCCCGACGACGTGAAGAGTTATCTCGACCGCCGGGGAGAAGTGGTAGAAACCATAAAGTCAGTCTAAAAAACGAGATGAATTCCATTTTTTCTTTTTAATGAAAAACATTATTCATCCTTAATATTTATTTGAATATGAGTGAAAGAGGGTAAAAATGGCCCAAAATGAGCAGGATTTAGAAAAAACGAAAATAAAATTCAAACAAGATGTCGAAGACCGTTTTAATAAAATTGAATCAGAAATGGAAGTCTCAATTCCTCAAGAATTTAAAACAATAGTAAATGACGCCATTGAAGGAACATTTCCAGTTACGCAAGAGGATGCTCTTGATTATTTAAAGGAATTCCCAGTCTTTTTCCAGGAGACTATGGACTATTTTTATGAACGGGGGGCAGATTTACACCCCATATGTAAAAAATTGATTGATAAATTACTAGGTGATCTTTTCCAGGTAACACAAGGAAAAGGAATTGGAAATGAATTGTGGGTCCATTTCCCGAAAATATGGCACTATCATCGCGTCATTCAGACAATAAAAATCACAGAAGAAGATCTTGAAACAAATTCTTTCATTTTGATGTCTCTGTATATTTCACTCTATGAAATTACATTGAAATTCTTGGCGGATTTTGCGCTGATCATTGCCAAAAGAACCCGACAACAAAATCGAGCCTCACAGAAATTATTAAATCAGCATTCAAAAGCAGTAGGAAAAGGAAAAACAATTTCTCGATTCGAATTACTTGAATTTTATCGGAAGAGAAATTATTTGGTAGGCGGGAAATGCGATGTACTAGAGGATACAGCATTTCGCGATAAACCTGCACATGCCGATGCCTATGTAGATCAGAACATGAAAATTGTGATTGGTAACAGCAGATATGATTTCAAAGATTTTTCTGATATTTACAAGAAATTACTGAGGTTTTATTCCTACATCATTTTTTCATATATGAAAGAATCAGGTACCATTGAATATATAAATAAAATGAAGCAAATCGTTGACAGTCTCCAATTATCATCAAAGGAATAACTATTTTCTATTTCCACTTTCAAATGCCCTCCTTCAGGTTCATATACCCCATTCTCCCATCTTTTCCCGTGTGACCCGCACACTCCCGGGCTCTGTGAGTAACACATAGGCCTATTCTCGCACGCGAGCCCTCCAGGGCGGAGATCTTCGCCTGATGTGCGGTCACACACTACTGACAAAGAAGGTGTCATTATGCAAAGCCCACTTGTCGTCTCCAGAGGAGCGGTTGATGCCTACGAGAAGGCGTCGGGATTCATTGGAATCGGCCGTTTCTTCGAGGAGCGAGGACTCCTGACTATCCGGAAAGAAGAACCATGTGAGGAAAGCGCATGAGTGGTTCCCCTCATCAACAGTCGTTCCACCGCACCGTAACGAAGGGAACCAAAGCTGAGTATGATCTGTTGAACTATTTGAGTATTTGCCGGCATGGGGAGGCGCCCCCTCTTCCTCCCGGCATGAGATACGGCATCCCGGGATTTCCCGCATCCTCGTGGAATCTCCTGTGCGGAACCCGGACACCGGGGAGAGTGGCATGACAGTCCCCTCTGCCCTCCTCTCCCACCGAACAGATGAGCACCTCACGCCCCGGTACATCCTGGACGCGGTGCTCGAGTGCCTGGGAGGCATCGACCTCGACCCCTGCAGCAACAGCCGGACCTGCCCAAACGTGCCGGCCGCACGCCACTTCACCCGCGGGGACGACGGCCTCTCCCAGCCCTGGGACGGCCGGGTCTTCCTGAACCCGCCGTTCGGTCGGGACGTGGACCGCTGGTTCCAGAAGCTGACCGCTGAGTACTGTGCCGGCCGGACGGTTGCGGCGGTCGTGCTCTGGAAGTCTGCGACCGAGACCCGGGCCTGGCGCATCCTGACCGGGTCCGCCGATGTGGTCTGTTTCCCTGCCCGGCGGATCGACTTCGAGGGGGACGGGCCGCGGACCGGCTCGACCTTCTCCCCTGCCCTCTTCTATGTGGGCCGGGAGCATACCCGGTTCGCCCGGGCGTTTGCACCTATCGGGGAGATCTGGGTGGTCCCCCGGAGGCTGGTCCATGCCGGGCCTTGAGCGGACCCGCGGTCGCCGCGTGGAGTACCTTGCCCGGGACCGGTTGCGGAGCCGGGGGTTCTGCGTGATCCGGAGTGCCGGGTCACGTGCCCCGGTGGACCTTGTCGCCGGGCGGCACCGGGAGGTCCTCTTCGTCCAGGCGAGGCGGACCCGCCGGCCCCTCGCGGATGCCCGGGCGGTGGTCTCCCGCTACCCCGGCGAGATCACCCGCCTGCAGGCGATGCTCCGGCGCATCGAGCTCCCGGTCCAGCTCTGGCTCTACACGGATGCCGGGGGCTGGCGCATCTTCACCATCCATGCCGGCGGCATCGCGGAGGTGAGCGGCGATGACACTTGAGCTCATCCCGGTCTCCGATGAGCGGTTCCTGCTTGAGCGGATGCGTGGCCTGGAGTGGAGCATCGACCGGCTGCACCGGGACCTCGCGGCGTGCGAGAAGGAGCGCACCGAGATCCTGGACCACTGTCTCCGGAACGAGATCTTCGAGGCGGAAGGGTTCCGGCTGGTGAAGAGGCAGGGCGTCCCGGGCAGGGGCCAGGACGCCTGGCGTGTCGAGCGGGTCTCCGCGGAGTGAGGAGATGGCTGCCGGGATTCGTGAGGCCCTCGCCGTACTCTGTGCTCCAGGGCAGGTGGTGGAGGTCCGTGCGATCACGGACGGGGGGATGGCCTCCGGGTACTTCGATGACCTGGACGCCCTGGCTGCCGCGGTTGTGCCGCTGGATGCGAGCGGGACGCAGGGAATCTACGTCACCCTCAACGAGGTGAACCCGGCGCTTCTCTCCCGGCGTGCGAACCGGATCAAGGTGCGGCTCGGAAAGAAGGACGCGACAACTGCTGACGGCGATATCCTCCGCCGGCGGTGGTTTCCGATCGACATCGACCCGGTCCGGCCCTCGGGTGTCTCCTCCACAGATGCGGAGCACCAGGCGGCGCGGGTCAAGGCCGCAGAGGTCGCTGCGTACCTCGGGAGGGAACGCGGGTGGCCGGCGCCGGTCCTCGCCGACTCGGGGAACGGTGCCCATCTCCTGTACCGGATCGATCTCCCGAACGACGACGCGAGCCGCGACCTGGTGAAGCGGTGCCTGGAGGTGCTGGACACAATCTTCTCGGATGCAGGGTGCTCGGTCGATTGCGCGAACCACAACGCAGCCCGCATATGGAAACTCTACGGCACTGTCTCCCGGAAGGGCGACCACACTCCGGAGCGTCCTCACCGGAGGGCGCAGGTAATTGATGTCCCTTCCCCTGTGGAAGTGGTGTCCCCGGCACTGCTCCGCGACCTGGCCGGATCGCTCCCTGCCGCCCCGCCTCCCGGCCGGCCGCCGAAGAAGTCGCTCGACCTCGGTGCCTGGCTCCGGGACCAAGGCCTTTCTGTCCGGGCGGAGAAGCCCTACCAGGGAGGAACGCTCTTTGTCCTCGATGAGTGCCCGTTCTCGGGCGCCCACCGGGACGGAGCGTTCGCGATCCAGTTCGGCAACGGAGCGGTCTACGCCGGGTGCCACCATGCGAGTTGCGGCGGGGGAAGCCAGCGCTGGAAGGAGCTCCGGCAGAAGTACGAACGCACCGCCCGACCTCCTGCCGCTGCGGGACCGGTACCGGCTCCGGCCGACTCTCCCCCCGACACCCGGGCCGAGGCGGTGCGGATTCTCCGCTCCGGCGATCCGGTCGGATACCTCATGGGCGCATTTGCCCTGGACCATGTCGGCGATGAGACGGTGGCCGCGTGCCTGATCATGTCCCTTGCCTCGCAGTCGGTCATCAATACGAATGGACTGCACGTCTCTGTGACCGGCGAGAGTGGGAAGGGGAAGAGCCACGCCTTTGCGACGATGCTCCGGCAGGTCCCCGAGCGGTTCCGGCTCAAGGGGGCGATGAGCAACAAGGCCCTCTTCTACCTGGA